>NZ_RBLT01000055.1:0-13496 GCF_003989315.1 Microbacterium sp. HSID17254 | reverse complement strand
TGGGCCGGGCGAGGGCACGCCCTTCGTCGGCCTGCTCTCCCGCAGGGATGCGGCCGCGCACCGGCACGTCGAGGCGGTCGGCCCCTGTCGGCCACGCGCGACGCGGCTCGACCGGCACGCCCACCCGGTCGAGGGAGGCGGCCGCCTGTGCGCTCGCCGTCTGCGCGACCTCCGCCGGGAACCACACGCCCGCGCAGTTGTCGCACCGGCCGCACGGGGCCGCGGTGTCGTCGTCGAGAGCCCGCTGCAGGAAGGCCATCCGGCAGCCGTCCGTGCGCTCGTACTCGAGCATGTGCTCCTGTTCCGCCACCCGCTCGGCGGCGATGCGCTCGTAGCGCTCGGCGTCGTACGTCCACGGCTGTCCCGTCGCGACCCACCCACCCTGCACCCGGCGCACGGCACCATCCACGTCGAGCACCTTCAGCAGCAGCTCGAGGGGCGTGCGGCGGATGTCGACGAGGGCCTCCAGCGCCGGCGTCGAGATCGGGCTGTCGCCGAGCGCCGCGATCACCCGTTCAGCACGCTCCCGGTCCGGCATCGACGCGGTCGCGAAGTAGTGCCAGATCTCGCGGTCTTCGACACCGGGGAGCAGGAGCACGTCGGCGCTCTCGCTGGCACGCCCCGCTCGTCCCACCTGCTGGTAGTACGCCACGGGTGAGGACGGCGCGCCGATGTGGACGACAAACCCGAGGTCCGGCTTGTCGAACCCCATGCCGAGGGCACTGGTCGCGACGAGGGCCTTCACCTCGTTGCGCTTGAGCATGCCCTCCGACTCCGCACGCTCCTCGGGGTCGGTCTGCCCCGTGTAGGCGCGCACGTCATGGCCGTGGTCGCGCAGGAACCGCGCGGTGTCGACCGCCGCCGCCACGGTCAGCGTGTAGATGATCCCGCTGCCGGGGAGATCGTCGAGGTGGCTGAGCAGCCAGGCCAGGCGGCTCGCCGAGTCCTTGAGGCGGAGCACCCCGAGCCGCAGCGAGGTACGGGCGAGCGGCCCCCGGATCGTGAGCACGGGCACCGCCTCCGCTCCGCCCGCGCCACCCGGCAGCGCCCCGAGCTGCTCGGCCACGTCGGCCACCACGCGGGAGTTCGCCGTCGCAGTCGTCGCCAGCACCGGCACGTCGGCGGGCATCTGCGCGATGAGGTCGCGCAGTCGGCGGTAGTCCGGACGGAAGTCGTGCCCCCAGTCACTGATGCAGTGCGCCTCGTCGACGACGAGCATGCCGAGCCGCGCCACCAGCGCGGGCAGCTGCTCCTCGCGGAAGGCCGGGTTGTTCAGCCGCTCCGGCGAGACGAGCAGGACGTCCACGTCGTCTCCGGCGAGCCGCTCCTGCACCTCGGCCCACTCGTGGGCGTTCGTCGAGTTGATCGCCACGGCGCGCACGCCCGCGCGCTCGGCCGCGGCGATCTGGTCGCGCATGAGCGCCAGGAGCGGGGAGACGAGCACGGTCGGGCCGGCTCCCTGCCGGCGACGGAGCAGGGTCGCGACGAAGTACACCGCCGACTTCCCCCACCCGGTGCGCTGCACCACGAGCGCGCGGCGACGCCCCTCCACCAGCGCCTCGATCGCCTCGAACTGGCCGTCGTGGAAGTCGACGTCGGGACGGCCGACGAGTTCGCCGAGGGCGGCGCGGGCGGCCTCGCGGAGGGGAACGGCGGTCGGAGAGCTCATGTCCTCCACTCTGCCGCAGACCTCGGACAGGACTCCGCCCGCCGCCCGCTCTCGGTGGATGACCGGTGGGAAGGCCGTAGCGTGGAGGAATGATCACCCGCGAACTCGCCGTCGCGCTCCGCGATGCCGGCCTGAACTGGAAGCCCGCGGAGGGTGACCGGTTCCAGCTCGATCTGCCGGACGAGGTGGAGCTGGAGGCCGAGGCCGACGTCTTCACGGTGAGCGCGATGACCATCGAGGCGCGGCAGACGCCGGCCGGCACGGACCTCGCCTTCAACGGCACGACGGAGTGGGCGCTCGACGCCGTGACCCTCGCCGATGCGGTGTGGCTGCCGCGCGAGGACCAGCTGCGCGACCTGCTCCGCGGGACGTTCCGTGCCCTCACCCGCCTCCCCGACACGTTCCGCGTCGAGATCGAACTCGCCGGTACCCCCCTGCGGTTCGAGCACCCGGACCCGGCGGAGGCCTACGGCCGCGCGCTGCTGGCGCTGATCTCGCGCTCCCGCTGACACGTCCTGTTGAATCGGGCCGTCGCGTGTGTCAGAATTACCTAACGATCGGTCAGTAAAGAAGGACCGGAGCCCGAGGAGTCGACGATGACCAGTCCCGCAGACCTGTCCCTCGTGGACGGCGAGACCTCCGACGAGGAACGCCTGTTCGACGAGCTGATCGCGAACGAGCAGCGCATCGAGCCGCGCGACTGGATGCCCGAGGCCTATCGCAAGACCCTCATCCGGCAGATCTCCCAGCACGCGCACTCCGAGATCATCGGCATGCAGCCCGAGGGCAACTGGATCACCCGCGCCCCGAGCCTCAAGCGCAAGGCGATCCTCATGGCGAAGGTGCAGGACGAGGCCGGGCACGGGCTCTACCTCTACTCCGCCGCGCAGACGCTCGGCATCACCCGCGACGAGATGATGGAGCAGCTCATCTCCGGCAAGGCGAAGTACTCGTCGATCTTCAACTACCCCACCCCGACCTGGGCCGACATGGGCGCGATCGGCTGGCTCGTCGACGGCGCCGCGATCTGCAACCAGGTGCCGCTGTGCCGCGCCTCCTACGGTCCCTACGGGCGCGCGATGGTGCGCATCTGCAAGGAGGAGTCGTTCCACCAGCGCCAGGGGTTCGAGATCCTGCTCTCGCTCATGCGCGGCACCGACGAGCAGCGGCAGATGGCACAGGATGCGGTGGACCGCTGGTACTGGCCGAGCCTGGCGATGTTCGGGCCGCCCGACGACCAGTCCCCCAACTCCGCCCAGTCGATGGCGTGGAAGATCAAGCGCTTCTCCAACGACGAGCTGCGTCAGCGGTTCGTCGGCATGCTCGTGCCGCAGGCCGAGATCCTCGGCGTCACCCTCCCCGACCCCGACCTGCGGTTCGACGAGGAGACCGGTCGCTACGAGATGGGCGAGATCGACTGGGACGAGTTCTTCCAGGTGCTGCGCGGCAACGGCCCCTGCAACGCCGAGCGTCTGGAGCGCCGCCGCACGGCGCACGACGAGGGCGCGTGGGTGCGGGAGGCCGCCGCGGAGTACGCCCGCAAGCAGCGTTCCCGCCTCAGCCGGGAGCGTGTCGAAGGGGCGGTGGCGTGATGGCGACCCCCGGAGCCGACCCTTCGACGAGCTCGGGGACCCAGGGCCGGGAGGTCTGGCCCCTGTGGGAGATCTTCGTGCGGGCGAACCGCGGGCTCAGCCACGTGCACGTCGGCTCGCTGCACGCCCCCGACGCCGACATGGCCATCCGCAACGCGCGCGACCTCTACACCCGCCGGGGCGAGGGCGTGTCGATCTGGGCAGTCCCCGCCGAGGCGATCACCACGAGCGACCCCGACGCCAAGGGGGCGTACTTCGAGAGCCCCGCCGGCAAGAACTACCGGCACGCGGTGTACTACACCGCCTCCGAGGGGGTGCCGCACCTGTGACCCTTCGACAGGCTCAGGGCCCCAGCCCTGCTCAGGGACCCGGCTCCGCTGAGGGACTCGGCGCCGCTGAGGGACTCGGCGATGTCCACGGGGAGGCGCATGGCGACGTCTCCGTCGACGAGCTGCGGCTCAGCGAAGAGCTCGCGGGCGCCGGCACGACCGCGGCGAGCGCCGACATCGCCGAGTACGCCCTGTGGCTCGGCGACGACGCCCTCATCCTGTCGCAGCAGCTCGGCGCCTGGATCTCCCGGGCCCCCGAGCTCGAGGAGGACGTGGCGCTCGGCAACATCGCCCTCGACCTGCTCGGCCACGCGCGCTCCTTCCTGCACTTCGCGGGCACGTGGGACGGCCGTTCCGAGGACGATCTCGCGTACTTCCGCGACGAGCCGGAGTTCCGCAGCGCGTGGATCATGGAGCAGCCGAACGGCGACTTCGCGCAGACCATCGCGCGCCAGCTCGTCGCCTCGGTCTACCTCGTGGAGCTCTACGCCGCCCTCCGCGCGAGCTCCGAGCCCACCTTCGCCGCGATCGCGGAGAAGGCGCTCAAGGAGGTCGACTACCACCGCGACCACGCCGTGCAGTGGGTGCTGCGCCTGGCGGGCGGAACGGAGGAGTCGCGGCGGCGGATGATCCGCGCCCTCGCGGATGTGTGGCCGTACGTCGACGAGCTGTTCCGCGACGAGCCGCTGATCGACCGGCTCGGCGACGTCGCCGTGCGCCCGTCGACCCTCCGCGCTCCGTTCGACGCGGTCATCGCCACCGTGTTCGCCGAGGCCGAGCTCACGGTGCCGGAGGTTCCGGCGTCGTCGGCGGGCGGCCGGAACGGCGCGCACGCGACCCCCTTCGGCCACCTCCTCGCCGAGATGCAGGTCCTGGCGCGACGACACCCGGGGGCGTCATGGTGACCCGGACCGCCGCCGACGCGGAGGCCCAGGCCTGGCGGATCGCCGCCGCCGTGCCGGACCCGGAGGTGCCGGTGCTCACGATCGAGGACCTCGGCGTGCTGCGAGCGGTCGAGCTCCGCGGCGAGCGCGTGGTCGTCGACATCACGCCGACCTACAGCGGGTGCCCGGCCATGGACACGATCCGCGACGACGTGGTCCTCGCGCTCACGGCCGCCGGGTTCGCCGACGTCGAGGTGCGGCTCGTGCTCTCCCCCGCGTGGACCACCGACTGGATGAGCGACGCCGGGAAGCAGAAGCTCCGCGCCTACGGGATCGCGCCGCCCAGCGGCCGCGCGGCCGTACCCGCCGGTCCGATCCGGCTCGCCCTCAGCGTGCGCTGCCCCCGCTGCGGCTCGCTCGACACCCGGGAGGTCTCCCGCTTCGGCTCGACCTCGTGCAAGGCGCTGTACGAGTGCCGCGCCTGCCTGGAACCCTTCGATCACTTCAAGGTGCACTGATGTCGCTGTTCTCCCCGGCCCCGGCGACGACGCCGGCGCCCTCTCCCGCCTCCCCCGCCCGGGCGCGCACCCGTGCCCGGTTCCACACGCTCGAGGTCGAGGACGTCCGTCCGCTCACCGAGGACTCCGTCGAGGTGACCTTCACGGTGCCTGCGGAACTCGCCGACGACTACGACCACCTCCCCGGGCAGTACGTGGCGCTGCGGACGATGCTGGACGGCGTGGAGGTGCGGCGTTCCTACTCGCTGTGCCGGGCGCCCGAGCACCGCACCGACGGCATGCCGACCCGTCTGAGCGTCGCCGTGAAGCGCGACGAGGGCGGGACGTTCTCCACGTGGGCCCAGACCGGCCTGCACCCGGGCTTCCGCATCGACGTCATGAGCCCCCAGGGCACGTTCACCTCCGGCCTCGACGACCTGGACGAGAAGCACGTCGTCGGCATCGCGGCCGGCTCCGGGATCACGCCGCTGATGGCTCTCGCGCACACCGTGCTCTCCCGGTCGCAGACCTCGCGGTTCACGCTCCTCTACACGAACCGGTCGACGCTGGACGTGATGTTCCTGGAAGACCTCGCCGACCTCAAGGACCGCTACCCGACGAGGCTCACGCTGCACCACGTGCTGTCCCGCGAGCAGCGGACCGCGCCGGTGCTCTCGGGCCGCATCGACGAGCCCAAGCTGCGGACGATCCTCGACGCGCTGATCGACCCGGCCGACGTGAACGAGTGGTTCCTGTGCGGACCGCTCGCGCTCGTCGACCTCTGCCGGGAGGTGCTGGCCGACGTGGGCGTGCCCCGCGAGCACGTGCGCTTCGAGCTGTTCACGACCGGCGACGAGCCGGTGCGGGCCGCCCGGCCGGTCACGGTGCGCTCGGGCGAGAAGACGGTGCGGATCGAGGTGAACCTCGACGGCGTGTCCTCGACGGTGGAGAGCCCGGTCGCGGCGCGCGAGTCGGTGCTGAACGCCGCACTGCGGGTGCGGCCGGACGCGCCGTTCGCGTGCGCGGGTGGCGTCTGCGGCACCTGCCGCGCGCGCGTGATCGAGGGCAGCGTCACGATGACCGAGAACTACGCCCTGGAGCCCGACGAGCTGGAGCGCGGCTACGTGCTCACCTGCCAGTCCCATCCCACCAGCGACCGCGTGGTCGTGGACTACGACGTCTGAGGAGTCCTGATGATCGATCTCGCCATCACCGACGACGTCGCCACCGTGGTGCTCGACGCCCCCGCGAAGCTCAACGCCCTGGACGAGGCCGCCCTCGCGGAGCTCGACGCCGCGTACCGGGATGCCGAGGCCGCCGGGGTGCGCGCGCTGCTGCTCCGCGGTGAAGGGCGGGCGTTCTGCGCCGGGCGGGACATCTCCGCCGTCGATCCGCGCGACGACGACGTGCTCGGCTACCTCGGCGGGCGGGTGACACCGCTGCTGCAGCGGATGTCCCGCTTCCCCGCGCCGACGTTCGCCGTCGCCCACGGCGCCTGTCTGGGCGTGGGACTCGGCCTGCTCATCGCGACGGATGTCGTGTACGTCGCGGAATCGGCGAAGATCGGCTCGCCGTTCGCCGCCCTCGGCGCGACCCTGGACTCCGGCGGGCACGCGCTGTTCCTCGACCGGCTCGGCCCGCACAAGACCCTCGACCTCATCTACACGGGCCGACTCATGAGCGGCACGGAAGCCGTGCGCTCGGGGCTCTTCTCCCAGGTTTTCCCGGACGACGAGGTGCTCGCCGCCGCGACGGCCGCTGCGGGGAAGGCCGCCCACGGCGCCACGGCCGCCTTCCGGGCGAGCAAGGAGCTCGTCGCCCGCATCCGCGACGAACGCCTCACCCTGTGGGAGTCCATCGACGTCGAGAACGCGGCGCAGGCCGCCCTGTGCGACACCGAGGACTACCGCGAGGGCTTCGCCGCGTTCCAGGAGAAGCGGAAACCGGAGTTCCGCGGGCGCTGACGCCACGGCCCGGTCGTCGCTGTCAACCGTCTCGTGCGGTGTCCGACCCCGGTGGGAGGATGCCCGCATGCTGCTCTCGGAGCTCGTCACCACCACCGACCAGGTCGCCGCGACCTCGTCCCGTCTGGCCAAGATCGAGGCGATCGCCGCGCTGCTCCGCAGGGCCGACGTCGACGACATCGCCCCTCTCGTGGGGCTGCTCCTCGCCACGCCCCGCCAGGGTCGCCTCGGCGTGGGCTGGCGGGGACTGACCGCTCTCGCGATCGAGCACAGCGCGACCTCGACCCTGACCATCGCGGAGGTCGACCACGCCTTCGACACCCTCGCGCACACGTCCGGCTCCGGATCGGCCGGTGTCCGCAGCGCGCTCCTGCACGATCTCGCCGCCCGCGCGACGGCTCCCGAATGGGACTTCCTGATCAGGGCCATGCTCGGGGAGCTCCGCACCGGGGCGCTGGGCGGCGTGCTGCTCGACGCGATCGCCCGTGCCGCCGAGGCTCCGGCCGCGACCGTGCGACGAGCCGCCATGCTCTCCGGCGACCTCGGCGAGACGGCGCTCCTCGCGCTCACCGGTGCCGAGGGAGCGCTCGACGAGGTCGGGCTCCGGGTGGGTCGCCCCGTGCTCCCGATGCTCGCGGCCACGGCGCCGACGCCCACGGCCGCCCTCGAGATCACCGGACGCGCCTCGGTCGAGTACAAGCTCGACGGCGCGCGCATCCAGGTGCACCGCCGCGGCGACGAGGTCGGCATCTACACGCGGAGCCTCGCCGACGTCACCCACCGCCTGCCCGAGATCGTCGAGGTCGTCCGCGGCCTTCCCGCGCAGGAGGTCATCCTCGACGGCGAGACCCTGGCGCTCGACGAGGACGGCGGTCCCCGGCCGTTCCAGGAGACGATGTCCCGGTTCGGTGCGGATGCCGCGCGCGAGCTCGCCCTGCGCCCCTGGTTCTTCGACGTCCTGCACGTGGACGGCCGCGACCTGCTGGACGAGCCACTGTCAGTGCGTCAGGAGGTCCTGGCCGAGGTCGCCGGCGAGTGGCGCATGCCCGGCATCGTGACCGACAGCGCGGAGGAGGCCGAGCGCCTGTCCCGTGAAGCCCTAGCGGCCGGTCATGAAGGCGTGCTGGTGAAGGCCGTGGATGCGCCGTATGCCGCCGGTCGCCGCGGCAAGTCCTGGGTCAAGGTGAAACCGGTCCTCACGTTCGACCTCGTCGTGCTGGGCGCCGAGTGGGGGTCGGGGCGACGGCGCGGATGGCTGTCGAACCTGCACCTCGGAGCACGGGACCCGGATGGCGACTTCGGCGACCCCGGCGGCTTCGTGATGGTGGGCAAGACGTTCAAGGGCCTCACGGATGCGCTGCTGCAGTGGCAGACAGAGGAGTTCCGGGCGCACGAGACCCATCGCTCGGCGTCGACGGTGTTCCTCCGGCCGGAGCTCGTGGTCGAGATCGCGATCGACGGCGTGCAGCGGTCCCCGCGCTACCCCGGCGGCCTCGCCCTCCGCTTCGCCCGGGTCAAGGGCTACCGTCCGGACAAGACCGCTGCGGAGGCCGACACGATCCAGACCCTCCTGGCCCTGCGGCGCGGTGCCGCGGACGACTCCTGATCAGGCCGTGGGCGGCAGTCCCTCGTCTTCCTGACGCACGGTACCGCGGAACGACCAGGGGAAGTCGATCCAGAGGTCGGTGTCCTTCCACGCGAAGTCCGGCTGGATGATCGTCGAGGGCTTCGTGTAGATCGTGACCGAGCGCACGTCGGCGCCCTTCTCCTGCAGCAGCTGCACCGCGAGCGCCAGTGTGCGACCGGAGTCGGCGACATCGTCCACGAGCAGCACGCGGCGGCCGTCGAGGTAGGCCATGTCGAGTTCGGGCGGCAGCACCTCGGGGGCGTCCAGCACGGTGCCGATGCCGGTGTAGAACTCGACGTTGATGGCGCCGCAGTTCTTCACGCCGAGCCCGTACGCGATGGCGCCGGCCGGGAGCAGGCCGCCGCGCGCGATCGCCACCACGACCTCCGGCTCGAAGCCCGTCGCGATGATGTTCCGCGCCAGATCGCGCGTCGCCGCGCCGAAGCCGTCCCACGTGAGCGTCTCGCGCTCGATCGATGCATCCGTCATCGGTCCATTCTCGCGCATCCGCTCCGTCCGGGCCGCCGCTAGACTGAGCAGGTCCGGCCCCGCCGGTGCCTGAAAAAGAGGCACGAAGCACCTCGCATCGCCGCGAGGGCGAGACACATACGGATCCCCCTTCTCCGTCCCTGTCTCGAAAGGCTTCTCCATGCCCTCCGTCTCCGCGCACGTCGCCCTCACCCTCGCCCAGCACGTCGATGCCGTCTTCGGCGTCATGGGCAACGGCAACGCCTACTTCCTCGACGCCCTCGAGACGCAGACCGACGCCACCTTCACCGCCGTCCGTCACGAGCAGGGCGCGGTCGTCGCCGCCGACGCGCACTTCCGCGCCTCCGGCCGCATCGCCGCGGGCACCTCCACCTACGGCGCCGGCTTCACGAACACGATCACGGCGCTGGCCGAGGCCGTGCAGGCGCACGTGCCGCTCGTCCTCGTCGTCGGTGACGAGCCCACATCGGGGCCGCGGCCGTGGGACGTGGACCAGATCGCTCTGGCCTCGGCGGTGGGCGCGCGCACCTACACCGTCGGGCGGACGGATGCCGCCGCGACCACCGTCATCGCCGTCGAGCACGCCCTCACCTATCGCGTGCCCGTCGTGCTCGCCATCCCCTACGACGTGGCCGCCCTCGAGGCCGGCGCGGTGCCGACGGCCCCGGCTCCCCGGCTCCCCGCGCCGCTCGCGCCGCGCGGGGACTTCGCCGAGGGCATGCTGGATGAGATCGCTGCCGCCCTGCGCGACGCCGAGCGTCCGTTCCTCCTCGCCGGGCGCGGGGCGTGGCTGGCCGGCGCGGGCGAGGCTCTCGGCGCCCTCGCCGCGCAGACCGGGGCCCTCACCGCCTCCTCCGCCCTCGGCCGCGGCATCTTCCCGGACGCCCGGTACGACCTCGGGGTCACCGGTGGCTTCGGCGCCGAGGGGGCGATGGAGCTCGTGCGGACCGCCGACGTCGCGGTGGTCTTCGGCGCGAGCCTCAACCAGTTCACGATGCGCTTCGGCGACCTGTTCGCCCCGGGCACCCGGGTGTACCAGATCGACACCGCTCCGGCCGCCACGCACGCCCACGTCGGCGGCTTCGTCCGCGCCGACGCCCGCCTCGCCGCCGAGGCCCTCGTCACCCGCCTCTCCTCCGGACATGACTTCGGAGATGCCGCCGGACTCGCCGGGGCGGCCCCCGACTCCGGCGGCGTGTCGGGCGCGGACTCCGCAGTTGTGCCCGCCCGCCCGTGGCGGGAGACGGTCGATGTCGCCGCGGCCCGCGCGTACGAGCCGGGAGACGAGCTCGCGCCGGACGGCCGCCTCGACCCGCGTTCCGCCGCGCGCCGGATCGCCGAGCTCCTCCCCGACGACCGCGTCGTGGTGTCGGACGGCGGGCACTTCATCGGCTGGGCGAACATGTACTGGCCGGTCGCCGCGCCCGACCGGATGATGATGATCGGCACCGCGTTCCAGTCGATCGGACAGGGCTGGCCGAGCGTGGTGGGCGCGGCCCTCGCCCGTCGGGACGCGACCATCGTGCTCACCTCGGGCGACGGCGGCGGGCTCATGGCGATCGCCGACCTCGAATCGGCCGTCCGGGCGGCGGGCGGACGCGGCATGGCCGTGGTCTGGAATGACGCCGCGTACGGGGCCGAGGTCAACCTCTACGGGCTGAAGGGCCTGGCCGAGGGTCCGATGCGCATCCCCGAGGTCGACTTCGCCGCGTTCGGGGCGGCGGTCGGTGCGGAGGGCATCGTCGTGCGGACGCTGGACAACCTCGATCGCCTCGCTGCGTGGGCCGAGGAGGACCCGGCGACCCGACGCTTCCTCGTCCTCGACCTCCGGATCTCCGGCGATGTGATCGCGCCGTACCAGCAGGAGATCATCCGCGTGAACTCCTGACCCGTGCGGGCCGATAGGCTCCCGGAATGACGGATGCTCCTGAGGTCCTGCGCTACAGCGCCTTCGCCGCGACGCCGGACGGCGGCAACCCCGCCGGGGTCGTCTTCGACGCGGACGGACTCGAGGAGGCGGACATGCAGCGGATCGCGGCCGAGGTCGGCTATTCGGAGACCGCGTTCGTGCAGGACGCCGCGGCGGACGGCTCCCGTTTCCGCGTGCGCTACTGGTCGCCGGCTGCGGAGGTGCCGTTCTGCGGGCATGCGACCGTCGCGACCGCGGTGGCCCTCGCCGAGCGGCAGGGTCCGGGGACGGTCGTGTTCGCGACCGCGGCCGGAGACGTGTCGATGGAGTCCTTCGCGGACGCGGACGGCCGGGTCACGGTGTCGTTCACGAGCGTCGAGCCGGAGGTACGCGACCTCGACCCCGTCGCGCGTGACCGTCTCCTCGCGCTGCTGGGGATGGAGCCGGCCGATGTCTACCCGCGCTTCCCGGTCCGTGAGGCGTTCGCAGGCAACTGGCACCCGATCGTCTTCGTCGCCGACCGGGAGCTCTTCCACCAGTTCCGCTTCTCCCCCGCCGAGGTCGCCACTCTCATGCGCGCGCAGGGCTGGCACGGCACGGTGACGGTGCTGCACGCCGACGATCCGGCCGAGATCCAGGCCCGCAACCTCTTCCCCGTGGGGCGCATCACCGAGGATCCGGCGACAGGGTCCGCGGCCGCTTCGGTCGGCGCCTATCTCCGCGCCCAGGGCTATCCGGGCGACACCGTCCGCATCCGTCAGGGCGCCCACGTCGGTCGCCCGAGCGAACTCCGCGTCGCGATCCCGGCCTCCGGCGGCCTCGTCGTGTCCGGCGGAGCCACCCGCCTCCCCTGACCCCCGGACCTCCCTGATCCCGGACCGCCTGCACGACCCGGTTCCGCCCGCACGAACACACCCCCTCCCCCCGTCGTGCATCCGTCGCCCGGTCGTGCAGCCGTCGCCCGACTCCGGACCTTCCACACAGGCACAGGCACAGGCACACCCGCCCGACCCGGTTCCGCGCGGACGTCCCCGGTTCGGCCCGCACGCCCCGGTTCCGCCCGCACGACCGATACCCACCCTCGGTCGTGCATCCGTCACCCGGTCGTGCATCCGTCACCCGGGTCGTGCACTCGTCCCCAGGTCGTACGTCTCCGCCCCGACGGGGACCCGCGTCCCGAGCCCGCCTACAGATGCACTACCCCGTTCCATCTGCACGACCAGACACTGTCGCCGGTCGTGCATGCGTCCCGAGGTCGTGCATCTGTGACCGCACACGACCCCCAGCCGACGAACCCGAACCGGACCCGGGACGAACCCGAACCAGACCCGGGACGAACCCGAACCCGAACCGCACACGCCCCCATCCCCAGACCCGGCCCGGGGACCGTCGTCACCCCTGGGCGCTGTAGTCCGGGAGCTCCTGCAGGGTCCAGGTGTTGCCGTCCGGGTCGTCGAAGCGCACGAAACGGCCCCAGTCCTGCTCGTCCACGCCCTCGGCCTCCACGCCGAGACCCCGCAGGTGCGCGAGAGCCTCGTCGGCGTCGGGGACGACCACCTGGATGGTGTTCTGCTGCCCCGGCTCCAAGCCGCTGGTCAGCCCTGTGCCGAAGGCGATCGAGCAGGCCGATCCCGGCGGGGTCATCTGCACGAAGCGCAGGCCCTCGTACGGCATCTGATCATGGTCGGCGTGGAAGCCGATCTTCACGTAGAAGTCCTTCGCCCGGTCGACATCGCTGACCGGCACGAAGATGAGTTCGATCTTCCAGTCCATCACGCACTCCTCCTGTCGGGCTCCGTCACCCGTCGGCCCTCACAGTACGCGCGGCCTCCGACACCCGCCAGAGGCGTCAGAGCCAGCCCTTGTCGGACGCGATCCGCACCGCCTGCGCCCGGTTCTCGGCGCCGGTCTTGCCGATCGCGGCGGAGAGGTGGTTGCGCACCGTGCCCGCCGACAGGAAGACCTCCGCCGCGATGGCCGCCGCGGATCGTCCGTCGGCGGCCAGCCGCAGCACCTGCCGCTCCCGGTCGCTCAGCGGGTTGGCTCCCTCGAACAGGCTCTCCTCGGCGAGTTTCGGATCGAGCACCCGGAGTCCGGCGTGCACGCGGCGCACGGCCGCGGCAAGCTCCTCGGCCGGGGTGTCCTTCACCACGAACCCACTCGCCCCGGCGTCGAGCGCCGCGCGCAGGTACCCGGGTCGCGCGAACGTGGTCACCACGAGCACGCGCGTCTGCGGGCTGGCCGCGCGGATCCGTTTCGTCGCCTCGACGCCGTCCACCCCCGGCATCTGGATGTCCATCAGACACACGTCCGGCTGCAGCTCCTCCGCCAGGCGCAGCGCCTCCGCGCCGTCCGCCGCCAGGCCCTGCACCTCGAGATCCGGCTCCAGGTCGAGCAGGGCCCCGAGCGCCCCGCGGACGAGGGCCTGGTCGTCGGCGATGAGCAGCCGGATCGGAACCGTCGGGGCCGCCGTCACCACGTCACCTCCACCCGCGTGCCCGCCGCCTCGCCGGGCCGCACGGCGAACCCGGCGCCG
>NZ_RBLT01000054.1:0-13847 GCF_003989315.1 Microbacterium sp. HSID17254 | reverse complement strand
CTGCCCCGACCCGACGCCGTTCCCATCTCGGCCATCGGCGGGCGGCGCGCTCGCGGTGCCCGCGTCGTCGTCGGCACCTGCCCCGACCTCGGCGCCCTGCGCGCGGTGCCGCAGCCGCTGCGCCGCATCGCCTCCGGTCTGTCCCGACGGCTGGCGGAGGCGCAGGCGGAGGCCGCGCACCGGGAAGGAGCGGAGACGGTGGACCTGCGGCGGGCTGTCGGCCCGATGTTCTTCGACGAGCCGGAGGAGATGTTCAGCCTCGACCGCTTCCACCCGAGCGCCCTCGGCTACCGCCGCACCGCCGAGGCGCTGCTGCCGGCCGTCGAGCGGGCCGCCCTGGTCGCGCTCAGCTCCCGGCACTCTCCGGTGCCGCGCTGAACGAGGCCGCCCACTCCGCGACCCGTCGTGCGCTCTCCTCGTCGGAGAGATCCTCCACGCGGGTCATGATCGACCAGCGGACGCCGAACGGGTCGCGGATGCTGGCGTAGCGGTCGCCGGAGACGAACAGCGACGGCGCCTCGCGGACGGTCGCCCCCGCCGCGACGGCGCGCGCGACCACGGCGTCCACATCCGGGACGTAGAGGCCCATCGAGTAGCAGTCGTCGTCGCCGGAAGGCGCGGGCACGAGGTGGTACTCGGGGCTGGGCTCGCCGAGCTGGAGCCGTCCGAGCCCGAAGTCGAGGTCGGCGTGCGCGACGACACCGCCGAACTCCGTCACGTCGACCACGCGGGCGCTGAAGACGTCCCGGTAGAACTCGACGGCGCGGGCGGCGTCGGGGATCGCGAGGAAGGGGGTGAGCGAGGTCGCGCTGTGCGGGCGGCCGTCGGTGGTGTGTGCGTCGGTCACACCGGCCGGAGGTGTCTGTTCGGTCATGCGGCCACGCTAGACGCGGGAGGGCGCCCGGCGCTTGAAGATCCGCGACACGTCCTCGGGGCCGCTGCGTCGGTGGCGCGTCCTACGCTGGGGCCATGGTCGACCGGACGCGCGGAGTGCTGTATCCCGCGCGGTTGCCCTCGTTCCATCGGCTGCCCCCGCCCGCACACGCCGCCGCGCTCGTCTCCTGGTTCTGGATCCCGGAGTGGAGCCTCCCGGACGGCGAGGTGTCCCGGCAGGAGATCGTCTCGTATCCGGCGGTGAACCTCGTCGTCGCCTCCGATGGGGTGTCGATCTCGGGCGCCACGACCCGGGTGTCGACGAGGGCGCTGTGGGGTGCGGGCTGGGCCGTGGGCGCTCTGCTGCGCCCTGCCGCCGTCCCCGCGCTCACCGACGACGCAGCGGAGCTCGTCGACGCGGAGCGGGCCTTCGACGCCCCCGATCTGCTCGCGGCGGTGACGACGGCGATGCGGTCCGCAGACGGGCGACGGGAGCGGGCCGTCGCGGTCTTCGCCGCGTGGCTGGCGCAGCGGGTCGGCTCGGTGGGTGCAGCGGGGCGGCAGGCGAACGCGATGCTCGACGTGCTGCTGGGGGAGGGAGCGGCGCTGACGCCCGAGGAGGCGGCGACCCGACTCGCCGTCTCGGTGCGCACGCTGCAGCGCCTCACACATCGCACCGTGGGACTGTCGCCGGGCGCGATCATCCGCCGTCGCCGGTTGCAGGAGGCGGCGCAGCGTCTCCGCGAGGAGCCGGAGACGGACCTGACGGCGCTCGCCGCCACGCTGGGGTACGCCGACCACGCCCATCTCACGCGCGACTTCGCGGCCGTCCTCGGCCTGCCGCCGCGCGACTATCGCGCCCGGCTCTCCGGCTGAGGCGATCAGCCGCGTCGCTGCTGCTGCCGCCGTACCCGCAGCGCCCGTCCGGCGACGCCGAACAGCACGACGCCCATGCCGACGAACGAGGCGAGGGCGGGAAGCGTGCTCACGAGCACGAGGCAGCCGAGGGCTCCGCCCACCTGCAGTGCCCGGGGGTATCGTCGGGCCGCGCCGTGCTGGCGGAACGCGGCGGCGTTCGCGATGAGGTAGTACAGCAGCACGCCGAAGGAGGAGAACCCGATCACCTCTCGGAGATCCCCGACGAGCACGAGCGCGATCACGATGACCGCGAGGATGATCTCGGCGCGGCGCGGCACCTGATGGCGCTCGTCGATGCGGGCGAGGAACCGCGGAAGATCGCCCTCTCGCGCCATGGCGAGGGTCGTGCGCCCGATGCCGGTGAGCAGGGCGAGCAGGGCGCCGAGGGAGGCGGCGGCCGCGGCTATCCGCACCACGGGGGCGAACGCCGACCAGCCGGCCGCGGTGAGGATGTCGGCCAGGGGCGCGGCGGCTCCCCGCGCGTCGCCACCGAGGACGAGGAGCACCACGACGCCCACGAGCGCGTAGACGACGACGGCGCCGCCGAGAGCGAGCACGATCGCGCGGGGGATCGTGCGCGCGGGGTCGACGACCTCCTCGCCCATGGTGGCGATCCGGGCGTAACCGGCGAAGGCGAAGAACAGCAGTCCGGCGCCCTGGAGCACGCCGTACACGGTCGTGTCGGGGAGCGGCGCGGGGGTGGCGGTCGGCGCGGCGCCGAGGCCGACCGCCACCACGACCGAGAGCCCGAGCAGCGAGCAGGCCACGAGGATGCGGGTCGCCAGCGCGGTCCGCGTCACGCCCAGGCAGTTCACGACCGCGAGGGCGGCGACGGCGATCGCGGCGACCGGTGTCTGCCACCCCGCCGGAGCAGCGTAGGCGGCGAAGGTCATGGCCATGGCGGCGCAGCTCGCGATCTTGCCGATCACGAAGCTCCAGCCGGCGACGAAGCCCCACCACGGTCCGATCTCCGCGCGCGCGTAGGCGTACGTGCCTCCTGCCACGGGGTGCACGGCCGCGAGCTGCGCGGACGCGGTGGCGTTGGCGTAGGCGACCGCGGCGGCGATCGCGAGGGCGAGGAGGATCCCGCTCCCGGCGACCTCGATGGCCGGTCCCCAGACCGCGAACACGCCGGCACCGATCATCGATCCGAGGCCGATGGCGACGGCGTCCGGCAGTGTCAGGCGGCGGGCGAGGGGCATCCGGTCATCGTCGCACGCCGGGGTGAACGACGGGTGACGTGTCAGCCGCGGGACGCGGTGACGCGCTTCTTCTCGCGGATGTAGACCTCGCGGCGCACGGTCGCCACGACGTCCCCGTCGCGATCGGTGATGACGGTCTCGAACCACTCGAGCACCTTCGCGCCGCCGTGGGCGCGCTGCCGGAGCTCCTCCGCCTTCTCCCGCGTCACCTCGAACTCCGCGGTCAGCACCCCGCGCCCCGGCTTGAGGAACTCGATCTCGCCTCGGGTGTCCCACACGACGTAGTCCCGTCCGAGCTGATGCATGACGAGCATGAAGAAGTACGGGTCGGTCATCGCCGACATCGACCCGCCGAACGCGGTCTTGACGTAGTTGCGGGTGAGGAGGTTCACGTGCAGCTCCACGGTCGCCTGGGTCCAGTCGTCGCTGAACCGGCGGACGCGGATGCCGCTGCACAGGTTGGGGATCCAGAGGCTCATGCCGAGGGCGAGGCGGCGGGGCGTGATGCGCATGAGGTCAGTGTGGAGGATGCACCGAGTCCCCGCGAAGACGTCTGGAGGGTTGGCACAGTTGTTCTAGTTCACATAGAATAACCAGGGAAGGGAGGTGCCATGCTCATCCGCGTCGATGTCGACAGCCCGCTCGCGCTCTACGACCAGGTGGCCGCCTCGGTGCGTGCCGACATCCTCTCCGGTGCTCTCGCGCCCGGCGATCGTCTGCCGGCCGCCCGCGACGTGGCCGCCGCCCTCGACATCAATCAGCACACCGTCCTGCACGCCTACCAGCGCCTCCGCGACGAGGGCCTGGTCGACCTCCGGCGGGGGAGGGGCGCCGTGATCGCCGCCTCCGCCGCGCCGCTCGCCGAGCTCTCTCACGAGATCGATGGGCTGATCCGGCGGGCGGCGGCCCTGGGTGTCTCCGCCGAGACCCTCGCCGGCATCGTCCGCACGCACCGCGCAGAAGCCGAACCTCCCACCCCCGCCGCGACCCCCCAGGAGGCCTCCCATGACGACGCCTGACCCCACTCGCACCCCTCCGGCCACCCTGCGCCGCGCACGACGGGCCTTCGTCCTCGTGGCGCTCGTCCTCCCGGTGCTCATCGTCGCGATCTCCGCTCTCGTGCTCACGGCCTGGCTGCCGTCGTTCCCCACCGACGTCGCGATCCACTGGGGCGTCGACGGGGCGGACGGTTTCGGCCCGGCCGCCACCTACCTCTGGGTGCTCCTCGGCGTCGGTCTCGGCATCCCGGTGCTCCTGACCGTCACGACGCTCGTCGCCGTCGGGGCGCACTGGGGCGCGACCGCCCGTCTCCTCGGAGCGACCGCGGCCGGCATGTCGGCGTTCGCGGGCGTGATCTGCCTGGGTTCCCTCGCGATCCAGCGCGACCTCCCGCCCTCCGGTGAGGTCCCGGGCATCGCGGGAGTGATGGCACTGGCCTGGGCGGCTCTCCTCGGCGTGGGCGCGATGGCGTGGTTCGTGCAGCCGCGCGTGCAGTCGGTGCCCGGCGCCGCTCTCGAGCCCCGCCACGACGTGCGGGTCGGCGACGGCGAGCGGGTCGTCTGGGTGGGCACCACGACCATGCCCACCGGTGCCCTCGTCTTCCTCCTGCTCGTGCTGCTCGGGCTCGTGGCGCTCGCCGTGACGATGCTCGTCATGGGCACCCCGCTGGCCTGGGTCTCGGGTCTGGTCGCCCTCGTCGTCGGGTTCGCGCTGGCGGCGACCGCCTCGTTCCGGGTGCGCGTCACGCCGGACGGCATCGACGCCCGTGCCGTGATCGGGTGGCCTCGGAAGACCATCCCGGTGGCGGAGATCGCGTCGGCGAGGGCCGTGCGCATCTCGCCCTTCGGCGAGTTCGGCGGCTGGGGGTGGCGTCTCGCTCCTGACGGCCGCAGCGGGATCGTGATGCGCCAGGGGCCGGCGATCGAGGTGCATCGCCGCGACCACGGACCGTTCGTCATCACGATCGACGGGGCGGAGGAGGCGGCGGCGCTCCTGCAGGCATACGTGGACCGATCCGCGGGGACTGCGCCCTCCGGAGGAACGGAGAGGGCGGCACGATGAGCGCTCTGACGCCGACCCGCGTGCCCTGGCGCGCGGTCCTCATCTTCACCCTCACGGCCTGCGGGCTCGCGGCTCTCGTCTGCCTGCCCCTCTGGCTCGGCGACGGCCTCGCCGAACCCTTCGCGGGAGCGCTCCTCCCCGTGATGATGTTCACGCCCGCGGCCGCGGTGCTCGTCGTCATGCTCACCACGGGCGTACCGGAGAAGGGCAGTCGGGCGCGCTTCCTCGGGATGTGGCCGCTGCGGCCCGCGAAGCGCGTCGTCGGGCTGCTGGTCGCGGCCTGGCTCGTGCCGCCGCTGCTCGTCGCCCTCGGCGTCCTCCTCGCGGCCGCATTCGGGTGGGTGCGGCTCGACCTCACCTTCTCGACCTTCGCGGATCAGCTCGCCCAGGCTCTTCCCCCGGGGACACCGGTGCCGCCGGTCGGAGTGGTCGTGTTCGCGCAGCTCGCCGCGATCCCGGTCGGGGCGCTGGTGAACAGCGTGCTCGCCTTCGGTGAGGAGCTCGGCTGGCGCGGCTGGCTGCTCCCGGCGCTGCGTCCGCTCGGCACCTGGCCGGCGCTCCTGCTCAGCGGGGCGATCTGGGGGCTGTGGCACAGCCCCGTCATCCTGCTCGGCTACAACTTCGCCCGGACGGACGTCACCGGCGTGCTGTTCATGATCGGCGGCTGCGTGGCGTGGGGGGTCCTGTTCGGCTGGCTGCGGCTGCGCTCCGGCTCGCTGTGGCCGGCGGTCGTCGCGCACGGGGCCCTGAACGCCGCCGCGGGCCTGGTCCTGATCGTCGCCGCCGAGCAGCCCGACCTCGCCCTCGCCGGACCGCTCGGCGTCGCGGGCTGGATCGTCGCCGCCGTCGTGGCCCTCGTCCTCGTGCTCACGGGGCAGTTCCGCCGCCAGCCGGAGCTCGCCGCGCCGCGCACCCCGCCGACGCTTGACGGCCGGCCGGCGCCGGGGGTTGGCTGAGCACATGGAATCCACTCCCGCCGCCTGGGCCCGCGCCGACACCTTCCTCGCCGACATGCTCGTGGGCCCGGACCCGGCCCTGGCGTCGGCCTTGGAGGCGCAGCGGGCGGCGGGGCTGCCCGAGATCGAGGTCGCGCCGGTCGCGGGGAAGCTGCTGAATCTCCTCGTGCGGATGAGCGGTGCCCGCCGCGTGCTGGAGATCGGCACCCTCGGCGGCTACTCGACGATCTGGATGGCCCGCGCGGTCGGACCGGCGGGACAGGTCGTGACGATCGAGGCGGAGGCGGACAACGCCGCCGTCGCCCGGGCGAGCATCGACGCGGCCGGAGTGGGGGACCGCGTCGACATCCGGATCGGTCGGGGAGCCGACGTGCTGCCGACCCTCGCCGGCGCCTTCGACCTCGTCTTCATCGACGCCGACAAGGAGTCCAACACCGTGTACCTGGACTGGGCCGCGAAGCTCGGTCACCCGGGCACCGTTGTCGTGCTCGACAACATCGGCCGCGACGGCGAGATCGTCCGCGACGACTCGACGGACCCCAAGGTGAACGGCACGCGCGCGGGGCTGCGGATGCTCGGGGAGGACCCGCGCTTCGACGCCACGGCGCTGCAGACGGTCGGGATCAAGGGATGGGACGGCATCGCGCTCGCCCTCGTCGTCTGACGCGGGCGGATCCCCCCGGCTCGTCTCCGGGTGCGGTCCGACGCCGGGGATAGACTGGGCGCGGATCGACGACGCTCCACACACCCTTCCATCCTGAGCAAGGAGCACATCAGTGGCACTGATCGAGGCTGTAGGCGCACGCGAGATTCTCGACTCGCGCGGAAACCCGACCGTCGAGGTGGAGGTGCTCCTCGACGACGGCATCGTGCAGCGCGCCGCCGTCCCCTCCGGTGCCTCGACCGGCGCCTTCGAGGCGTACGAGCTGCGGGACGGCGACAAGAGCCGCTACGGCGGCAAGGGCGTGCTCAAGGCCGTCGAGGCGGTCATCGACGAGCTCGGGCCGGCCATCGAGGGCGTGGAGGCGAGCGAGCAGCGCATCGTCGACGAGATCCTCATCGAGGTCGACGGCACGGACAACAAGAAGCGCGTCGGCGCCAACGCCATCCTCGGCGTGAGCCTCGCGGTCGCGAAGGCCGCCGCGGACTCCGCCGACCTGCCGCTGTTCCGCTACCTCGGCGGTCCGAACGCGCACGTGCTGCCCGTGCCGCTGTTCAACGTCATCAACGGCGGAGAGCACGCTGACAACGGCATCGACATGCAGGAGTTCTTCCTCGCCCCGATCGGCGCGGAGACCTACTCCGAGGCGCTGCGCTGGGGCGTGGAGACCTACCACGTGCTGCGCGCGGAGCTGAAGGCCGCCGGTTACGCGACGGGTCTCGGCGACGAGGGCGGCTTCGCCCCCGACCTGCCCAGCAACCGCGAGGGCCTCGACTTCCTCGTCAAGGCGATCGAGAAGGCCGGCTTCACGCCCGGCACCGACATCGCCCTCGGCCTCGACGTCGCCGCGACCGAGTTCTTCAAGGACGGCGTCTACCGTCTCGACAACAAGGACTGGGACGCCGCCGCACTCACCGAGTACTACGTCGGGCTCGTCAACGACTTCCCGATCGTCACGATCGAGGACGCGCTCGCCGAGGACGACTGGGACAACTGGAAGCACCTCACCGAGGCCCTGGGCTCGAAGGTGCAGCTGGTCGGCGACGACCTGTTCGTCACCAACCCGCAGCGTCTCGCCGACGGCATCACCCGCGGCGTCGCCAACTCGCTGCTCGTGAAGGTCAACCAGATCGGCACGCTCACCGAGACGTTCGACGCCGTCAGCCTCGCGCAGCGCTCGGGCTACACGGCGATGCTCTCGCACCGTTCGGGTGAGACCGAGGACACGACGATCGCCGACCTCGTGGTCGCCACGAACTCCGGCCAGATCAAGGCGGGTGCCCCGGCGCGCAGCGAGCGCGTCGCGAAGTACAACCAGCTGCTGCGCATCGAGGAGGAGCTGGGCGACGCGGCGGTCTTCGCCGGCCGTTCCGCCTTCCCGCGCTACCAGGGCTGAGCGCCCGCGACAGCGACCACGCCGCATCCGCGGCACGACCGCGCCGCCCGGATGGCGGCTGACACGAAGGAGGAGCCGTGGCACGACGACCGGCTCCTCCTTCGCCGTCCCCCGGGGCGGCGACGACCCGATCGACGTCCTCGTCGCGACAGCCGCGGAGCGGCGCCCCCGCCGCACCCCGCGTGGACGTGCGCGAGTGGGCCTCGGGCATGCGGCTCTCGGCCTTCTCCGTGATCATGCTCTCCCTCGTGGTGCTGGGAGCCTGGGTGCTCGTGCCCACGCTGGGCACCTTCATCGACCAGCGGCAGAAGATCGCGGCGCTGGAGCAGTCCGTGCAGGTGAGCGAGGACGAGATCGCCGCGCTGACCGCGGAGCGCGAGCGCTGGGACGACCCCGCGTACATCACGACCCAGGCCCGTGAGCGCCTGTACTACGTCAAGCCGGGCGAGGTCGTGTACCTCATCGACAACGACCTCGATCCCTCCACCCTCCCGCGCGAGCAGGAGCCGGTGAGCGACACCCTCGAGGAGAAGCCCGCCGACTGGATGCCGCAGCTGCTGCGCACCCTCGTCTCCGCGGGACTGAGCGACACCGCCGTCCCCGCAGGCTGAACCCGGGCTCCGAGCATCCTCCCGGACGGCTCCCCTACGCTGGTGGGGTGACCACCCCGCCGTTCCCCGCGCCCACCTCCGCCGAGCTCGCCGTCGTCTCGACCCAGCTCGGACGCCCCGCCCGCGGTGTCGTCGGCATCGCGGCCCGCTGTCGGTGCGGGAACCCCACGGTGGTGGCCACCACCCCGCGCCTGCCCGACGGCACGCCGTTCCCCACGTTCTACTACCTCACGCATCCGGCGGCGACCGCCGCGATGTCGACGCTCGAGGCGAACCAGGTCATGCCCGAGCTCGCGGCGCTGCTCGCGGAGGACGAGACGGTGGCCGCCGCGTATCGGTCCGCCCACGAGGCGTACCTCGCCGACCGTGCGCAGTTCGGCGAGGTGCCCGAGATCGACGGGATCTCCGCCGGAGGCATGCCCACCCGGGTGAAGTGCCTGCACGCCCTCGCCGGACACGCCCTGGCGGCGGGAGCCGGTGTGAACCCGATCGGCGATGCCGCGCTGGCCCGCAGCTCGTGGTCTCCCGAGGTCTGCCGCTGCGAAGAGCCCGGCGCCGCGCTCCGCGACGATCCGGCACGTTCGGCATGACGCGGCGGCGGATGCTGCGCGGCGCCGTCGCCCTCGTGGCGGTGGCGGCATCCGTCCTGCTCCTCGGTTCCACGGCGACGCCGACGCCGACGCCACCTCCGGTCGCCGACGACCCGGCCGATCCGGTGCGGGCGGCGGAGTACTGGCTGGACGGTGCCCGCATCCGCGACGCCTGGCAGACGACCCGCGGGGAGGGCGTCACGATCGCCGTCATCGACACGGGCATCGGCAAGGTGCCGCAGGTCTTCGACGAGGCGGTCGTCGGGGGGACGGACGTGTCCGGAGCCGGGACGCCGGACGGCCGCACGCCGCTCGGCGCCGTCGACGGCAATCACGGCTCGTGGGTGGCGTCGCTCGCGGCAGGCCGCGGCAAAGCCGACGGCACCGGCATGATCGGGGTCGCGCCCGAGGCGGAGCTCCTCTCGATCTCCGTGGGGTTCGGCGCCGCCGCGGCGGTGCCGTTCACCGAGCAGGTGGCCACCGGCATCCGCTGGGCCGTCGACCACGGCGCCGACATCATCAACCTCTCGTTCACGACGAACACGCTCGACTGGGATCAGAGCTGGGACGACGCCTTCCTCTACGCGTTCGAGCACGACGTCGTGGTCGTCGTCGCGGCCGGCAACCGGGGGAGCGGCACGAACATCATCGGCGCGCCCGCCACGATCCCCGGCGTGCTCACGGTCGGCGGCGTCGACCAGACCGGCACCGCGAGCATCGAGGCCTCGACGCAGGGCATCACCATCGGCATCTCGGCGCCGAGCGAGGGCCTGCTGGGGGTGTCGGCGGACGGCGAGGTCGTCTCCTGGAGCGGGACCAGCGGCGCGGCTCCGATCGTCGCCGGCGTCGCGGCGCTCATCCGCTCGGCGCACCCCGACATCTCCGCGAACGACGTCATCAACCGCATCATCAAGACGGCGATGCCGGTGGCGGATGCGAAGAAGCCGCGCGATCCGCTGTACGGCTTCGGCCTGGTGGACGCGGAGGCGGCGATCTCGGCGAACCTGCCGTCCGTGAGCGAGAACCCCATGGGCGATCTCGCGGAGTGGGTGCGGCTGTACCGCCGCGCCGACAGCGAGCCCACGCCCGAGCCGTCGCTCGCCCCCGTGGAGGTGCCGCCGCTGCCCGACGCGGATGCCCCCACCGACCCCGGTTCACCGCTGCTTCCCAGCGCCGACTCCCTGCGCTACGGTACCCTGCCGCTCATCGCCCTCACGGTCCCTGGTATCCTGGTAGCGCTTGGCGTCACCGCAGCTGCCCGGCGCATCCGATCGGCGCGCGTTCCCGTACGCCACAATCCCGACTCCGAGGAGTAGTTCTTCTGTGCCTCAGAACAGCACTGTGCCCAAGATCCTGATCGTCGGCGGAGGGTACGCAGGTTTCTACACCGCGTGGAAGCTCGAGAAGCATCTGCGCAAGGGCGAGGCCGACGTGACCATGGTCGACCCGCTGCCGTACATGACGTACCAGCCGTTCCTCCCGGAGGTCGCCGCCGGATCGATCGAGGCCCGGCACTCCGTCGTCGCGCACCGCCGTCACCTGAAGCGCACGCACGTGCTCACCGCCAAGGTGACGAACATCAACCACGCGCAGAAGGTCGCCACCATCACGCCGCCCGTCGGCGAGCCGTACGAGTTCGCGTACGACCAGATCGTCGTCACCGCGGGCGCCGTCTCGCGCACGTTCCCGATCCCCGGCATCGCCGACAACGCCATCGGGCTCAAGACGATCGAAGAGGCCGTCGCCATCCGTGACAAGGTCATGTCGAACTTCGACAAGGCCGCCTCCCTCCCGGCCGGCCCCGAGCGCGACCGCCTGCTGACCGTCGTCGTCGTCGGCGGTGGCTTCGCGGGCATCGAGGTCTTCGCCGAGCTCCGCTCGCTCGCCTCGTCGCTGGTGAGCAAGTACCCGCAGCTGACCTTCGACGACACGCACTTCCACCTCATCGAGGCCATGGGCCGCATCATGCCCGAGGTCTCGCTGAAGACGAGCGAGTGGGTCCTCAAGGACCTCGCCACGCGCGGCGCGAACGTCCACCTCGACACCCAGGTCACCGGTGCCATCGACGGCAACGTCGAGCTGTCGACCGGCGAGGTCATCCCGACGGACGTCATCGTCTGGACCGCGGGCGTCATGGCCAACCCGACCGTCGTGCGCGGCGGCGACCTGCCCGTCGAGGAGCGCGGTCGCATCCAGACCCGTGCCGACCTGCGCGTCGGTACCCCCGAGGCGTTCGTCGAGGGTGCCTGGGCCGCGGGCGACGTCTCGGCCGTTCCCGACCTCTCGGGCGGCGGCGTCGGCGGATTCTGCGTCCCGAACGCGCAGCACGCCGTCCGGCAGGCGAAGCTCCTGGCGAAGAACCTCGTCGCGGTGCTCCGCGGGGAGACCCCCAAGGAGTACTTCCACAAGAACCTCG
The DNA here is from genome assembly GCF_003989315.1 of Microbacterium sp. HSID17254. Lineage (NCBI taxonomy): Bacteria > Bacillati > Actinomycetota > Actinomycetes > Micrococcales > Microbacteriaceae > Microbacterium > Microbacterium sp. HSID17254. Next base: position 2,163 of record NZ_RBLT01000054.1, on the reverse strand, counting down.
GTGCCGTCGCCGGCCTCGGCCTGTACAACGGCGTCTTCCAGTCCGGCAAGATCGCGCTGAAGGGCTTCATCGCCTGGCTCGCGCACCGCGGCTACCACGGCTTGGCCATGCCGACGTGGGAGCGCAAGTGGCGCGTGCTCTGGGGCTGGTGGAACAACCTGTGGCTGGGCCGCGACCTCGTGAACCTGCAGACGGTGCAGAACCCTCGCTACGTCTTCGAGGAGTTCGCCGCCCGCCCGCGTCCCGCGGCACCCGCCGACGCCACCCCGGCCGCCAAGGCGCCGGCCGCTGAGAAGCCGGCCGCTGCGCCCGCGGCGGAGACGCCGTCTGAGATCAAGAAGCCGGCCGCCAAGCGGCCCGCAGCGAAGAAGGCTCCGGCCTCCGTTGCGAAGGACTCCGCGGAGACCGCTGCGGCGAAGTGACCGTCCGGTTCTGAGGAGAAGGCCCTGAGCGCGTGAGCGCCAGGGCCTTCTCCTATTGACCGGGGACGGGAGTTGGTCGCGTAACATCTCACATTGTACGCTCGCAGGGGTGCTCGGGAGGGGTGTGTGCGAGGCACCCCCGATGCGGGGAGGAGGTCCGGTGAGCGCGCACGGGGGAGAATCACCGACCGTCAGTGTGTCGATCCGGACGGGTCCGGGCGAGGACGCGCATGCGGCACAGCTCGCGGCACGGCTCGACGGCGCTCCCGTCCGCATCTGCCCGACGGGCGCCGCGGCATGGCGGCCCTGGACGCGACGAGCCACGCATCATCTCGTCCTCGACGCTGCGGTGCGCCCGCACCCTCACCTTCTCGCCCAGGTGCAGGAAGCCGTCGCCGCGCAGCCCCGGGCGGTCCTGAGGCTCTTCACCCGCAGTGACGGCTACGCCTCGCATGCGTCCCGGGTGGCGGCGTTCTCCGGGTGCTCGTGGTTCGTGCCGCCGGGCCCCGATCCGTCGTCCGTCGCCGTCGTGCTGCCGGTTCCCGAGGCGGCGGAGTTCGCGCGTTCCGTCCCGGGTGGCGATCTCGAGCCCGTCGGGCTGCTGCTGCAGCGGTTCGCGGCGGAACAGGGCCTCAGCCTGCTCGCGAGCACGGCCGATCTCGTGCAGCTCGAAGGGGCGGGGGCGCACGCTCCGGCCACCGCCTTCTTGTCTGCGGCGATGGCGCCGGCGGACTGGTGGCGGCGGCCGTCGCTCGTGTCGCCGTCGTCGATCCCGGTGGTCCATCTCCGGGACGGCGAGCCGCTGTCGTACGAGTCCGTGCCGGGCACGCCGGATGGTTGGCGTCTCCGCACACGCCGGGAGGTGCCGACGCCGCACGCCCGACGGCTCGCACGAGTGATGCAGGAACGCCTTCTCGGCACGGAGGTGGCCCGCAGCCATCTCCGCGCAGCGGCCGTGCTCCTCGGGGTGGCGGGAGTGCTGCGCGACCAGCTCCTCCTCGCCGCGGGGTGGGGCCGGCCGTCCGATGAGTTCGGCACGGCGGTGGCGCGGGAGGCCGCGGCGACTCTCGCCCTCGGGACGCTGGCGGAGGCGGTCCCGGCTGCGAGTCGACCGGATGGTGCCGCAGAGCTCCGCGACGCCTTCCGGGTGCTGTACGACGAGATGACCGCAATCCTGGGCACGGCGCCTCCCCGGCCGCGCGTGGAGCCGATCCATAGGCCGCCTCGCTAGCGTGTCGACCGCAAGGGGAGTACTCCCGTCTGCAGCGACGTCGTCATGACGGGCATGTCATCGTGCCCCGGCCCGCTGGCCCGCGAGGGTGGAGGAGACCTTGGCACCCGAATCGCGGGCTGCCCGGAACCTTGCGTCGACAGAGGTCGCGGAGAACGGCGGTCCGTCCCACGAAGGGACCCCCATGTCGAAGCTCTCCCGCCTGATCCGCCTCGCCACCGACGCCATCGACGCGAAGGGGGAAGCCCCGGGGTGCGCGGCGGCGAGGGCGCGCGTGCCTCCACCGACTGGAGCGGGATGATCCGCGGCGCGGTCGACGCCGTGCGGGGCACCGATCCTCAGGCGCAGCGCCCGACCGCGCCTCCTCCCGCGTCCCCGGCGCCCACCCCTCCCGCCCCCGCGGCCGGTGGTGCGTCGGACGTGTCCGCGGCGGACCGCGCGGCCATCGCCCGGTACGACTACCTCCTGCAGACAGCGGATCCGCATCGGATCGAGCAGATCCATCGCGAA
>NZ_RBLT01000053.1:0-14604 GCF_003989315.1 Microbacterium sp. HSID17254 | reverse complement strand
AAGGGGCTCCGCTTACTATGTTGTTGTTTTCGTGATACGGCTACCACCAAGACCTACACCCAACCCTACCCTCTTTCCCGACACGACGCTCTGCCGATCTGCCCGAGCCGGCGTGCCGTCGCCTTCGCGAGCCGCGCCCCGAGGGTCTCCTTCCGCCGTGCCGCTCCCAGGCCGGCAGCGAGGGAGTCGCCCAGCAGCAGGAGGTCGAGCGGCTCGCCCTCGAGCCCCGGGCGCCAGACACGGTCGGCGTCGAGCGACTGCTCCCCCAGCGGCTTCCCGATGCGCCGGCGCGCGAGGGCGGCCTGCCGGTCGAGGACCGCGCGGGAGCCCGCGACGAGCGCAGCGGCGAGCGCGACCAGGGTCAGCAGAAGCAGACGACGCACGGCACGATTCCAGCCGACCGCCGTGAACGTCCGGTGAACGCCTCGTCCCGACGGTGGCGACTCAGGCCAGCGTTTTCACCTCGAGCGCGTCGTCGCCGGGGCGCACGCTCGCGAAGTGGGTGTAGCCGTCCGCGGCGGAGCGCTCCAGCAGCGCCTTGAGGTTCTTCGTGCGCTGTTCGAGGCGGACCCGCGCGCCCTTCGCGACGAGGGCCGTCTTGTGCGCCACGAGCTCCGCGACGGGGACGGCCGCGTCGTGGACGAGCACGATCGCCTGCGCCGCGGTGGCCGGGTCCGTCGAGACGAGGTCGACCAGGCGCTCGAACCCGAGGGAGAAGCCCACCGCCGGCACGTCCTGCTGGAGGAACCGGCCGATCATGCCGTCGTACCGTCCTCCACCGCCGAGCGAGTACGTGACGGACGGGTGCGCGAGCTCGAAGATCGTCCCCGTGTAATACCCCATGCCGCGCACGAGGAACGGGTCGAACACGAGCGGGATGTCGTCCTGCCCTCGGCCCGCCGCCACGGCCTCGCCGATGCCGACGAGGTGGGCGACGAGCTCGTCGGGCGCGCCGTCCGGGAGCGCCTTGCGGATCTGGCGGTCGCCGAACGGGTGGTACTTGAGCGTCTGCGGGCGACCGAGGAAGGCCTGGAACGCGTCGACCGCGGTCGTCGTAGCCCCGCGCTCGCGGAGCTCGGCGGCCACACCCTCCGGCCCGATCTTGTCGAGCTTGTCGATCGTGATCAGCACCTGCGGGCGCTCGTCCTCGGTGAAGCCGAAGTGCTCCAGCATCCACTCCAGCACGCGGCGGTCGTTGATCCGCACGCTCGCGCCCTCCAGCCCCAGGGCGTCGACGGCGTCGAGCGAGGCGGCCAGCAGCTCGGCCTCGGCGCGCGCGGACGCGTCGCCGATGATGTCGATGTCGCACTGGACGAACTGGCGGTAGCGCCCCTTCTGCGGACGCTCGGCCCGCCAGACGGGACCGATCTGGATGGATCGGAAGACGCCGGGGAGCTGTCCCCGGTTGCTCGCGTAGAAGCGGGCGAGCGGCACCGTCAGGTCGTAGCGCAGGCCGAGGTCGGAGAGCTCCGCGGGATCGTCGGCGGCGGCGCGGACGGCCTCCGCATCCAGGCCGCGACGCAGGATGTTGAACGACAGCTTCTCGTTGTCGCCGCCGATGCCGGCGTGCAGCCGGTCGTACTCCTCGACCACGGGTGTCTCGATCTCGTCGAATCCGTGCGCGCGATAGCGGTCGCGGATGACGGAGAGCACCCGCTCACGGCGGGCCTTGTCGGCGGGGAGGAAGTCGCGCATGCCGCGCGGCGCGTTCACGGTAGCCACCCGTCCATCTTCCCAGGTCGGCGGCGGTGTCCGTGTCGGGTCAACCGGCCTCGGCGGCGCGGACCTCGTCCTCCAGGCGCGTCAACCGTTCCCGGAGGGCGCGCTCCGCGTCCCAGCCCTCGGCCCGAGCGGTGTCCACGAGGGCGAGGAGGGCATCGCCGAGCTCCTCCTCCGACGACGGGCGCAGGGCGGACGGCGGCGCGGGCACCACGCCGGCGCCGGCGGCACGACCCGACATCTTCTGCGCACGCGCGAGGGCGGGCATCGCGCGCGGGATCCCGTCGAGCACGCTGCGGCGGGTGCGCTTCTCCGCCGCCTTCGCCGCGTTCCAGTGCACGAGCACCTCCTCCGGCGTCTCCGCGACCTCGTCGCCGAACACGTGCGGATGCCGCCGCACCATCTTCTCGGTGAGCGTGCGGGCGACGTCGTCGATGTCGAACGGGTCGTCCGGATCCTGTGCCGCGATCGCGGCATGGAACAGCACCTGCCACAGCAGATCGCCCAGCTCCTCGCGGAGGTCGGCGCGCGAGCCGTCCTCGACCGCGTCGATCACCTCGTGCGACTCCTCGATGAGGTACGGCACGAGGTCGCGGTGCGTGATGCGCTGCGACCACACACACCGCTCCCGCACCGCACGCATGGTCTCTGCGGCCGCGCGCAGCGGATCGTCGATGTCCTCGGGGCCTCGCTGCTCGCTGGTCATGTTTCCTCCGGACTCCGGCTCAGGCGGGGATGGGCGCAGCGCGACGGTACCACCGGGCGCGCAGGGTGACGACGATGCCGGAGAGGATCAGCGCGAAGAGCGACCCCACGAGGACGCCGAGGATCGCCTGGTCGCGGATGACCGCGTCGCCCTCGAACGCGAGGTTCGCGAGCAGGAGCGAGACGGTGAATCCGATGCCGCCCAGGGCGCCAGCGGCGAGGATGTCCGCGAAGGGCAGCGCCGGGTCGGCCCCCTTCGGACGGATGCGCATGGCGAGCCAGCCGAACAGGGAGATGCCGATGATCTTCCCCACCGGAAGGGCCACCACGATCGCCCAGAAGGCCGGGGAGAGGGCCGTCGGCGAGACGGCGGGGATGACGACGAAGGCCGCCACGAAGGCGAAGAGCGGCAGGATCGCGCCGTTCACGGTCGGCTCCAGCGCATGCCGGGTGCGTCCGGCGGGTACCGGCGCCATGACGAGGCCGAGCATCACGCCGGCGATGGTCGCGTGGATGCCGGACGAGGCGACGAGGCCCCACGTGACGACGCCGACGACGGCCATCCCGACCGCGACGAGCGTGTGTCCGGTGGCGTGCAGCAGGCGGCTCAGCAGCCAGAACACCGCCACCCCGACGATCGCGAGCCCGAACAGGAGCCACTGTACGTCGTGCGCGAAGAGCACCGCGATGAAGATGATGCCGATGATGTCGTCGAGGATCGCGAGGGCCAGCAGGAACACCCGCACCCGGGACGGGAGTCCGCGTCCGAACATCGCCAGCACGCCGAGCGCGAAGGCGATGTCGGTGGCGGTCGGGATCGGCCACCCGGACGCCGTCTCCGGCCCTCCCGCGATCAGCAGGTACACGAGGATCGGCACGAGCACGCCGCCGGTCGCCGCGATGGCCGGCTGCACGGCCTTCCGCGCGGAGTCGAGCTCGCCGTGGGTGAGCTCGTGCCGCAGCTCGATCGCCACGACGAGGAAGAAGATCGCGAGCAGTCCGTCCGACACCCAGTGCGCGATCGAGAGGTCCAGCGCCGTCCCCGGGACGGCGAGGTGCGTCTCCAACAGCCCGGCGATCGCGTCGTGCGTGGGCAGGTTCGCGAAGAGGAGTCCGAGGCCGGCGGCCACGAGCAGGAGGACGGCGGGGAACTGCTGCCCGCGGAGGGGGTTCGCTGTGATGCGCATCCCGTCCATCGTAGGCCGCGGCGTCACACGGTCGTCATGCGTGCAGGACACCCCGATCCGCCCGGCTACTCTCGGAGGGTGACCCCCGATTCCCCCGCTTTCTCCGAGCCGACGCCCACCGAGGCCATCCGCGTGATCGGTCGTTTCGAAGCCGGTCGCGGCATCCCCGATGCCATGCGCTCCGACGTGCGGATGCTGGGCCAGCTCCTCGGCCAGGTGCTCCGGGAGGCCGGCGGCGACGACCTCTTCGAGGACGTCGAGCGCCTGCGCCTCGCGACGATCCAGGCCTACGAGGACCACAGCTCCGACGCGTTCGACCGCGCCGCGGCGATCGCCGACTCCTTCACGATCGCCCGTGCCGACGAGGTCGCCCGCGCGTTCACCTGCTACTTCCACCTCGTGAACCTCGCCGAGGAGCACCAGCGCGTGCGCGTGCTCCGGGAGCGGGCGGGGCAGGCCCCTTCGACAGGCTCAGGGGCCCAGGCGACGGACACGGTCGCGGGGGCGTACGCCCGGCTGCGCGAGGAGGTCGGCGACGACGAGGCCCGCCGTCGTCTGGACGGCCTGCGCTTCCACCCCGTCTTCACGGCCCACCCGACCGAGGCCCGGCGCCGCGCGGTCTCGTCGAGCATCCGCCGCCTCTCGGAGCTGCTCACCCAGCACGACGTGGCAAGCGCAGGCGGCTCCGAGGAGCACCGCGCGCGCCGCCGGATGCTCGAGGAGATCGACACCCTGTGGCGCACGGCGCCGCTGCGCGCGCAGAAGCCCTCCCCGACCGACGAGGTCCGCACCGTCATGGGCGTCTTCGACGAGACGCTGTTCACCACGGTCCCCCACGTCTACCGCCGGATCGACGACGCCCTCCGCGGCGAGGAGTCCGGCGCCACCGCCCCGGTCGTCCCTGCGTTCGTGCGGATCGGTTCCTGGGTCGGCGGCGACCGCGACGGCAACCCGTTCGTCACCGCCGCGGTCACCCGCGAGGCGTCGCAGATCGCCTCCGACCACGTGCTCCGCGGCCTGGAGCGGGCGCTCGACCGGATCGGCCGCACCCTCACGCTCGCCGCGGACGACACCCCGCCCAGCGCCGAGGTCACGGCGCTCTGGGAGCGTTTCGCGGCCGCGGAGCCGACGGTCGCCGACGAGCTCGCGGCCCGTTCCCCTGACGAGCCGCACCGCCGGGTCGTCCTCGTCATGGCCCGCCGCGTGGCGGCCACGCGCCGCGGAGACGAGGAGGGCTACACGGGTCCGGAGGAGCTGCTCGCGGAGCTGCGCACCGTGCAGTCCTCCCTCGTCGCCGCCGGAGCCCGCCGTCACGCGTTCGGCGGCGTGCAGCACCTGATCTGGCAGGTCGAGACCTACGGCTTCCACCTCACGGAGCTGGAGGTGCGCCAGCACTCCCAGGTGCACGCCAAGGCCCTGGCCGAACTCGAGGCCGGCGGTCCGATCAGCACGCAGACCGAGGAGGTGCTGGAGGTGTTCCGCGCGATCGCGGACATCCAGCGCGACCGGGGTCTCCGCGCCGCGGGTCGCTACGTCGTCTCCTTCACGCAGGCGGCCTCCGACCTCGCGAACGTGTACGAGCTGGCCCGTCATGCGCTCGGCGACGACGCCCCGGTGCTCGACGTCGTGCCGCTGTTCGAGACCTTCGCCGACCTCCAGGCCGCCCCGGGGATCCTCGCCGAGGCCGTCACCTTCCCGGAGTTCCGCGAGCGGATGGCCGCGACCGGCAACCGGCTGGAGGTCATGCTCGGCTACTCCGACTCCTCCAAGGACGTCGGGCCCGTCGCCGCGAACCTCGCGCTGTACACGGCGCAGGAGAAGATCGCCCGCTGGGCACAGGAATCGGGCATCGAGCTGACCCTCTTCCACGGCCGCGGCGGTGCGCTCGGCCGTGGCGGCGGCCCCGCCAACTCCGCGATCCTCGCGCAGCCCCCGCACTCCGTCGACGGCCGGTTCAAGCTCACCGAGCAGGGCGAGGTCATCTTCGCCCGCTACGGCGAGCCCGCGATCGCGATGCGGCACATCGACCAGGTCGCCGCCGCGACGCTGCTGGCCTCCTCCCCCACGGTCGAGGAGCGCACGAGCCGCGCGGCCGCCCGCTACGCCGAGGTCGCCGCGACGATGGACGCCGCCTCCCGCGAGCGGTTCTTCGCGCTCGTCAAGGCCGAGGGCTTCGCCCCGTGGTTCGCGACCGTGACCCCGATGGAGGAGATCGGCCTGCTCGCGCTCGGCTCGCGGCCCGCCCGTCGTGGCCTCTCGGTGGAGTCGCTGGAAGACCTCCGGGCCATCCCCTGGGTGTTCGCGTGGACGCAGGCCCGGATCAACCTCGCCGGCTGGTTCGGACTCGGCACCGCGCTCGAGGCCGTCGGCGATGAGGAACTGCTCACGGAGGCCTATCGCGAGTGGCCGCTGCTGCGCACGATGGTCGACAACGTCGCGATGAGCCTCGCCAAGACCGACGAGCGCATCGCCCGGCAGTACCTCGCCCTCGGCGACCGCGACGACCTCGCCGCCCTGGTGCTCGACGAGCTCGCGCTCACCCGTCGCTGGGTCATCCGTCTTACCGGAGGCGAGGGCCTGCTGGAGAACAAGCCCGTGCTGCAGCGGGCCGTGCAGCTGCGTAGCCCGTACGTCGACGCCCTCTCCCTCCTGCAGCTGCGGGCGCTCCGCGCGCTCCGGTCGGCACCGGAGCAGCCGGAGGGCTCCGGCGCGGACGCCGAACAGCAGCGCCTGCTCCTCCTGTCCGTCAGCGGGGTCGCCGCCGGCCTGCAGAACACCGGGTGACCGGAGCCCTCCCGCCGCGTGCGCGGAGGCCCTCGTCGCCGACGCTAGAGTGAAACCTCCGCCTCACCCGGCTCTGCTTTCGCGTGCGACACGATCGCCCGCACCCCATCCCCCATCAGAAAGCCCTCCCGCGTGACCGTCACCACCCCCACCGACTTCCACCCGCTCGCCGCCTCCGTGCAGCCCGTCTTCGACACGGTGCTGGCGCGCAGCCCGCACGAGCCGGAGTTCCACCAGGCCGTCCACGAGGTGCTGCACTCCATCGCCCCGGTGCTGGAGCAGCGTCCGGAGTACGTCGACGGCGGGATCCTGGAGCGCCTGGTCGAGCCGGAGCGGCAGATCATGTTCCGCGTGCCGTGGGTCGACGATGCCGGGAAGCTGCAGGTCAACCGCGGCTACCGCATCCAGTTCTCCTCCGTGCTCGGTCCGTACAAGGGCGGCCTGCGGTTCCACCCGTCGGTCAACCTCTCGATCATCAAGTTCCTCGGCTTCGAGCAGATCTTCAAGAACGCGCTCACCGGTCAGGGCATCGGCGGCGGCAAGGGCGGCTCCGACTTCGACCCGCACGGCAAGTCCGACGCCGAGGTCATGCGCTTCTGCCAGTCGCTCATGAACGAGCTCTACCGGCACCTCGGCGAGCACACCGACGTCCCCGCGGGAGACATCGGCGTCGGCGGCCGCGAGATCGGCTACCTCTTCGGCCAGTACCGCAAGGTCACCAACCGCCACGAGTCCGGCATGTTCACGGGCAAGGGCACCGGCTGGGGCGGCGCCGAGGTACGGACGGAGGCCACCGGCTACGGCGCGGTGTTCTTCGCGCAGGAGATGCTCGGCGTGCACGGCGACTCCCTCGAGGGCAAGCGCGTCGGCATCTCGGGCTCCGGCAACGTGGCGATCTACGCGATCCAGAAGGCCGCCCAGCTCGGCGCGACCGCGGTGACGGCGTCCGACTCCTCCGGCTACGTCGTCGACGACGCGGGCATCGACCTCGACCTGCTGCGTCAGCTCAAGGAGGTCGAGCGCGCCCGCATCGTCGAGTACGCGAACCGCCGCCCGAGCGCCCGGTTCGTGGAGAGCGGCAGCGTGTGGGAGGTGCCCGTCGACATCGCGGTGCCCTCCGCCACCCAGAACGAGGTCAGCCTCGCCGATGCGGAGGCCCTGATCGCGAACGGGGTGCGCGCCGTGTCCGAGGGCGCCAACATGCCGTGCGTGCCCGAGGCCGTCGAGGCGTTCCAGAAGGCCGGCGTGCTGTTCGCCCCGGGCAAGGCCGCGAACGCCGGCGGTGTCGCGACCTCGGCCCTGGAGATGAGCCAGAACGCCTCGCGACAGCGCTGGAGCTTCGGCGACAGCGAGAACAAGCTCCGCGAGATCATGGGCGACATCCACCGCGCCGCTTTCGAGGCGGCCGAGCGTCACGGCGTCCCCGGCGACTACGTCGCGGGTGCCAACATCGCCGGCTTCGAGCGCGTCGCCGCGGCGATGCTCGCCCAGGGCGTCATCTGACCCATTCGAATCGCCTGAATGGTCGCAAATCCGGCCGAGATGCGACCATTCGGGCGATTCGAAGGGTGGGGGTCAGATCTGACGGTCGTCGGCGTGCCGCGCGAGGGAACTGCCGTAGCGCTCGGTGAGCTGGACCATGAGGTCGGGAGTGTCCCGATCGACGCCGAAGACGTGTCCGGGGAAGTCGAGCTCGGGCTGGGCCGCCGCGATCTCCGCGTCCCGGTCGGGTGAGAGCAGCTGCACCGGATCGCCGACCGCGACCCACCCGATCGGCACCACCGTCCCCGACGGCAGCACGGCCCGACGATGCACGATGGCGTTGACCCGCACCTCGCAGCGATCCCCGACGAGCGCGCCGTTGAAGACCCGGGCTCCGGACGCGAAGAACACCTCCTCGCCCACGGTCGCCCCGGCGATGCTGGCCAGTGTCCCGACGAGGGTGTGCGCCCCGATGTGGACGGCGTTGGCCGCGGTCGCCCGGATCAGCGCGTTCTCCATCACGATGACGTGTGCCCCGAGGGTGATCGGGCCGCCCTCCGCGGTGATGACGGCGCCGTGCAGCACCTGGCAGCCCGGTCCGAGCTCCACGTCACCGGAGATGACGGCGGTGGGAGCGACGACGGCGGTGTCGTGGATGCGGGGGCGAGCCCCGAGGTGCTCGTACAACATGCGGCCAGACTAGCCCTCGGCGTCTGCGGCGTGCACGACTTCGGAGATCATCACCGACACGCCGGCCCCGAGCCGCTCCCGCCGGCGTGTCGTACACCGACTCCGAAGTTGTGCACGTCGGCCACCGCGGAGGGCCGGATCACTCGGGCTTGGCGGGCTCGGGGAAGATGGCGGTGAACAGCTGGTCGACCCAGGCGAGCAGCTCGGCGTCGGGCAGCGGCTCCACGCCCACGCCGACCGCCGCGGGCACCGTGGGCATCGGCACGACCAGGGCCTCCCCGCCGGAGACGAGCTTCGCCTTCGGATACAGCCGCTGCAGCCGGACCTTGATGGAGTCCTCGAGGCGGGCGGGCGCGAGGCGCAGGTTCGAGCCCATGGCCACGACGTCGGTGAGCCCGGCCCTGGCCGCCCGGCGCCGCAGCCGTGCGATCGACACGAGTCCGGTGACCTCCTCCGGCGGCGTGCCGTACCGGTCGACGAGCTCCTCCACCACGAGGTCGATGGCGTCGTCCTTCGCGGTCGCGGCCGAGGCGGCGGAGAGCTTCTGGTACGCCTCGAGCCGGAGGCGTTCGCTGTCGATGTAGTCCTCGGGGATGCGGGCGTCGAGCGGCAGCTCGAGGCGGAGCTCCTGCCCGGTCTCGACCTCCTCGCCGCGGAAGGTCGCGACGGCCTCGCCGATCATGCGCAGATACAGGTCGAAGCCGACCCCCGCGATGTGTCCGGCCTGCTCCGCGCCGAGGAGGTTTCCGGCACCGCGCAGCTCGAGGTCCTTCAGGGCGACCTGCATTCCGGAGCCGAGGTCGTTGTTGACCGCGATGGTCTGCAGCCGGTCGGCCGCGGTCTCGCTCAGCGGCTTCATGTCGTCGTAAAGGAAGTACGCGTAGGCGCGCTCCCGTCCGCGACCCACGCGTCCGCGGAGCTGGTGGAGCTGGCTCAGCCCGTACTTGTCGGCGCGGTCGATGATGATCGTGTTCGCGTTGGAGATGTCGAGGCCGGTCTCGATGATCGTGGTCGAGACGAGGACGTCGAACTTGCGCTCCCAGAAGTCGTCGACGACCTGCTCCAGCGCGTGCTCCCCCATCTGCCCGTGTGCCACGGCGATCCGCGCCTCCGGGACCAGCTCGGCGAGCTCGGCCGCGACCCGCTGGATCGACTGCACGCGGTTGTGCACGAAGAAGACCTGCCCCTCGCGGAGGATCTCGCGGCGGATGGCGGCGGCGATCTGCTTGTCGCTGCGGGGTCCGACGAACGAGAGGATCGGGTGCCGGTCCTCCGGGGGTGTGGCGAGCGTCGACATCTCGCGGATGCCGGTGACCGCCATCTCCAGCGTGCGCGGGATCGGGGTGGCGCTCATCGCGAGGATGTCGACGTTGGTCTTCATCTTCTTCAGCGCGTCCTTGTGCTCGACGCCGAAGCGCTGCTCCTCGTCGATGATCATGAGGCCGAGATCCTTGAACAGCACCTGCTCGGTGAGGATGCGGTGCGTGCCGATCACCATGTCCACCGAGCCGTCGAGGAGGCCCTGCAGCGTGAGCCGCGCCTCCTTGTCGGTCTGGAACCGCGACAGCGGCCGCACCTTGACCGGGAACCCGGCGAAGCGCTCCGTGAACGTCTCGAGGTGCTGCTTGACGAGCAGGGTCGTCGGGACGAGCATCGCCACCTGCTTGCCGTCCTGGATGGCCTTGAACGCCGCACGGACGGCGACCTCGGTCTTGCCGAAGCCGACATCGCCCGAGAGCAGCCGGTCCATCGGGATGGGCCGCTCCATGTCGGCCTTGATCTCGTCGATGGTCTGCAGCTGGTCCTGGGTCTCCGCGAACGGGAACGCCTCCTCCAGCTCGCGCTGCCAGGGGGTGTCCGGGCCGAAGGCGTACCCCTTGGCGCTCATCCGGGCGGAGTAGAGCTTGACGAGCTCGACGGCGATGTCGCGGACCGCCTTGCGCGCCTTGCCCTTGGCCTGCGCCCAATCGCTGCCGCCCATCTTCGACAGCGTCGGGGCCTCGCCGCCGACGTACTTCGACAGGAGGTCGAGCTGGTCGGTGGGGACGAACAGCTTGTCGCCGGGGTAGCCGCGCTTCGACGGCGCATACTCCAGCACGAGGTAGTCGCGGACGGACTTCGCGGCGTTGCGGCCCCCGGTGGAGACCTCGCGCTGGGTCATCTCGACGAAGCGGCCGATGCCGTGCGTGGCATGCACGACGAAGTCGCCCTGCTTGAGCTGCAGCGGATCGACGACGTTCTTCCGACGGGAGGCGAGCTTCTTGACGACGCGCTGGTCGCCGCCGATGGTGCGGCCGTAGAACTCGTTGTCGGTGAGGACGGCGAGCTTCGCCTCCGGCACCTGGAAGCCGGCTTCGACGCCGCCGACGGTGAGGGTCGCGACCCCCGGGTCCGGCGCGTCCGCGATGGTCTCGACGACCCGCGCCGCGATGCCGCGGTCGGACAGCACGTCGCGGGCGCGGTCGACGAGGCCGTGTCCGGTCGCGAGCACGACCACGCGCCAGCCGTCGGCGACCTTCGCGTCGACGAAGGCGATGGCGCCGTCGACGTTGCCGTGGAAGGAGGGGATGACGGTGGCCGCCTCGACGCTCTCCGCGGTCGCATCGCCGATCCCGAATGGGCTCAGCCGCCACCACACGCCGCCGCGGTCGCGGACGACCTCGCGCAGGTCGGCGATGGTGAGGAAGTCGCCGGCGCCGAGATCGATGGGGGCGGAGGCACCGGAAGTCGCCGCGCTCCAGGCGGCGTCGAGGAACTCGCGGTTCGTCTCGCCGAGGGTGAGGGCGCGGGCGGTCGAGCGCTCCGGGTCGATCACGGCGGTCGCCGTGCCCTCGGGCAGGTACTCGACGAGCGACTTGAGGGGGCCGGCGACCGCGGGCAGCAGCGACTCCATGCCCTCGACCGGGATGCCCTCGGCCATCTTCTCGAGCATGCCGCTGATGGCCGGGAAGCCGTCGATGAGCGCCCTGGCGCGCTCCCGCACCTCGGCGGTGAGCAGGAGCTCGCGGCTGGGCGGGAGGTCGACACCGGGCACGTCGCCGGGCAGCGAGCGCTGGTCCGCCACGGAGAACGCGCGGATCTGATCGATCTCGTCGCCGAAGAACTCCACGCGGTACGGGTGCTCCGACGTGGGAGGGAAGACGTCGAGGATGCCGCCGCGGACGGCGAACTCGCCCCGTCGCGACACCATGTCGACGCGGGAGTAGGCCCGTTCGACGAGCTGCTCGGCGACGTGGTCGAGCTCGTTGCCGCGGCTGCCCACGGTCAGCTCGAGCGGCACGATGTCGCCGAGGTTCCCGGCGATGGGCTGGAGCGCGGCGCGCACCGAGGCCACGACCACGAGGGGGCGCTCCCCGGACCACTCGGCGACGCGCCGCAGGGTCTGCAGTCGCAGGCCGACCGTGTCCGGGCTGGGGCTGAGGCGCTCGTGCGGCAGCGTCTCCCAGGCGGGGAAGGTGAGCACCTCGGCGTCCGGGACGTACGTCTCCAGGGCCTGCGCGACCGATTCCGCGCGGCGCCCCGTGGGCACCACGGCCAGCAGTGCCGCCGGGTGGCCGGCCGCCGCGCGCTTGGCGAGCAGACCGGCGAGCACGGGCGCGTCAAGCCCGTCGACCAGGCCGAGGTCGGCGTCGGTGTGCGCCCAGGCGAGAGCGTCACGATACAGAGACGCCTCTTCCAAGGCGCGCAGAATCCCCGGAACAGTCACCGGACAAGCCTAATCGCGCCCACGGACACTGCGGTCGGGTTCCCTGCATCCCACCCGTTTCCGTGCCTCCCACCCCGTTACGGACGCGCGGAAGGGGCCGGGGCGAACCGAAGGGGCCGGGTCGAACGTTTTAGGCTGGACGGATGCCTCCGGTCACCCTCACCACCGCACGACTCGTTCTCCACGCCCCGACGGAGGCGGATGTCGACGCGATCACCGAGGCGTGCCAGGACCCGGAGATCGCGCGGTGGACGACGGTGCCCTCCCCCTACTTCCGGCAGGACGCGGAGGACTTCGTCGCCCTGGTCGAGCAGTGGTGGGAGGACGGCTCGCAGACCGTCTGGGGTGTCTACGCCGACGACGTCCTCGTGGGCATGGTCGGACTCCACCACATCGGGGAGCATCCGGCCGGGGGCCATGCCGAACTCGGCTACTGGGTCGTCGCCGACGCCCGCGGCCGCGGCTACCTCGTCGAGGCCGCGCGGGCCGTGCTCGACTGGGGCTTCGCGGAGCTCGGCCTCGCCCGCATCCGCTGGCAGGCCGTGGTGGGCAACGTCCCCTCCGCTCGCGCCGCCCGCGCCCTCGGCTTCCGCTTCGAGGGCACCATGCGCCGGGGACTCACCAGCCAGCGGGGACGGGACGACGGCTGGCTCGCCGGACTGCTGCGCGACGACGACCGGACGCCGGTCGAGTGGCCGCTGCTCTGACCGCACGTCCACGCGTGACAGCGTCGGACCCCGGTGACAGGATGGCTGCATGCCTGAGATGCCGGAGGTCGAAGGACTCGTCGCGTTCCTCGGCGAGCGCACCACCGGACGCACGATCACCCGTGCCTCCGTGGCCGCGATCGCCGCGCTGAAGACCTACGACCCGCCGATCTCGGCGCTGGAAGGCGCGGCGATCACCGGGGCGGAGCGCCGCGGCAAGTTCGTGGTGCTGTCCTGCGGGTCCGAGCTGCACCTCGTCTTCCACCTGGCGAAGGCCGGATGGCTGCGCTGGTACGACACCCTGCCGACCACGCTCCTCAAGCCGGGCAAGTCGCCCATCGCGCTGCGGATCGCCCTCGACGACGGCAGCGGCTTCGACCTGACCGAGGCCGGGACGAAGAAGTCGCTCGCCGTGTACGTGGTCCGCGACCCCGCCGAGGTGCCCGCCATCGCGCGGCTCGGCCCCGACCCGCTCGATCCGTCCTTCACGCGCGACGCCTTCGCCGCGCTGCTGGACGACCGGCGGATGCAGATCAAGGGCCTGCTGCGCGACCAAGGCGTGATCGCGGGCATCGGCAACGCCTACTCGGACGAGATCCTGCACGCGGCCCGCATGTCGCCGTACGCGATCGCCGGCACGCTGAACGACGCCGAGATCGACCGCCTGTTCGCGGCGATGCAGGAGACCCTCGCCGAGGCCGTCGCGGCCGCCGCGGGCAAACCTCCGGCTGATCTCAAGGACGCCAAGCGCTGCGGCATGCGGGTGCACGCCCGCCGGGGCGAGGCGTGTCCGATCTGCGGCGATGAGGTGCGCAGCGTGTTCTTCGCCGACCGCTCCCTGGAGTACTGCCCCACCTGTCAGACCGGCGGCAAGGTGCTCGCCGATCGGCGGCTCTCCCGCCTGCTCAAGTGAGGGGCGGGGAAGGGCCCCTGCTACGGAATGAAACGGGCGCGGACGCGTTGAGTACACTCAGAGCAGCAACGTGCTCCGGGGTCGGTGGGAATCCGAACCGGCGGTGACAGTCCGCGAGCGTTCCGAGTGATCGGGATGCCGATCCGGTGGAATTCCGGAACCGACGGTGATGCGAGGGACACCTCGCTAGTCCGGAAGGGAGGCAGCACGAGGCGCACGCGCGTGCGTCCGTTCCGCCACCCTGCAGCGACCCCGAGGCTGCAGAGAGGACGACGGATGGCAGTGACCGCGACAGAGCGCCGCGCGATGGATCGCGCGCTCGCCCTCGCGACCCGTGGCCCCCGCGGAGTCAATCCGCAGGTGGGCGCCGTGCTCCTCTCCCCCGACGGCGAGGTGCTGGCCGAGGGCTGGCACCGGGGCTCCGGCACTCCGCACGCCGAGGTCGACGCGCTGTCGAAGCTCACCCCCGGCGCCGCACGCGGCGCGACCGCGGTCGTCACCCTCGAACCGTGCAACCACACCGGTCGCACCGGTCCGTGCGCGCTCGCGCTCATCGAGGCCGGGGTGGCCCGGGTCGTCTACGCCCTCGACGACCCGGGTGACGTCTCCGGCGGCGGCGCAGAGCGGCTGCGCGCCGCGGGCGTCGGCGTCGAGTCCGGCGAACGGGCCGCGGAGGCACGCGCGCTGATCGGCGACTGGCTCTTCGCGGCG
>NZ_RBLT01000052.1:0-14653 GCF_003989315.1 Microbacterium sp. HSID17254 | reverse complement strand
AAAGAGGTTGGTCTTTGATCCAAAGGAATTCTCACCCAGCCGAAGCTAGACGAGGATAATTTGGCATTTGACAAGTGCACGCTGTTGAGTTCTCAAGGATCGGATGCTCCCACGACCCAGCCATCACAACCAGGCCCGCAGGGCAACTTCTCTATCTTAGCCATCCCGACCCGCTTGTCAAATCGGCGCGCCGCGCGGATCTTGGATCCGCTGCGCAGCCGGTGACAGCCGCAGAAGGGGTGGATCTCCCATCCTAGGCGCAAGCGCCGGATCTCTCAAGTGAGAGTGGATAGGGAGTGGTTCTCCGCTTGAGGGGGGTGAAGCTCTGGGCTTCTCCGCTTCCCTGTGGGGCGAACAAGTAATAAGTTACGTGGATTCCGGGGGTCTGGCAAATCGGGCGCACCACCCCGGGCGTGTCGCGGGCGCCCCGCGCCGGGATTCGGCCGGATCAGCGGCTGTTTCCGGCGGTATCCGGGGGCGGAGTAGCATCACGCCCATGCCCACTCCCTCCTCCGACACCACTGCCGATCTGCTCGTCCGTGTGTGGCGGGACACGGGCGTCGCGCCCCTCCCCGCGGACTCCCTCGCGTCACTCCGCACTGTCGATCCGGTGCCCCTCGCCTCGCGCACGGCGACCGCAGAGCTGGCTCTCGCCAGTGTGGCCGCGGTCACCGTGGCCGCCGGACTCGACCCCGGGTCCATCGATCCCCGACGCGTGGCCGTCGCCTACCGGAGCGACCGCTACCTGCTGGTCGACGGAACTCCCCCGCCGGTGTGGGCGCCGCTCTCCGGGTTCTGGGAGAGCGGCGACGGGTGGGTCCGCACACATGGCAACTACCCGCACCACGCTCGAGCGCTTCGCCGCGCACTCGGTCTGTCCGGCTCGGCGGGTGCGGAGGCCGTGACCCGCAGGATGTCGACCCTCTCGACCGACGAGGCCGTGGGCCTCATCTCCGCGGCGGGCGGACTCGCGGTGGCCGTGCGTCACGAGGACCCCGAGGCCGACCGGGCGCAGCGAGCTGTTCCGCTCCTCGATGTCGCGGTCGCCGACCCCGAGGGCGGACGAACGAAGGACCGACGGACCTCGTCTCCCGCCGTCTCGGCGCGCGCTCCGCTCGCCGGCCTCCGTGTCCTGGATCTCACCCGAGTGATCGCGGGGCCGGTGTGCACACGGACGCTCGCTCTCCTCGGCGCCGACGTGCTGCGTCTCGACCCGCCGCAGCTCCCCGAGCTCCCGTGGCAGCACCTCGACACCGGCCATGGCAAGCGCTCCGCACGCCTCGACGCCCGGTCCCCCGAGCTTCACGCCCTCCTGGAGTCGGCGGATGCGGTCGTGCTCGGATATCGGCCCGCCTCGCTGGACCGGCTCGGCCTTTCCCCCGACGCTCTGGTCGAGCAGCACCCGGGTCTCCTCGTCGCGGAGCTCAGCGCGTGGGGACCCGATCATCGCGAGCGCGCCGGTTTCGACAGTCTCGTCCAGGCGGAGAGCGGCATCGCGATGATCGAGGGCGACGACGGACGGCCGGGCGCCCTCCCCGCCCAGGCACTGGATCACAGCAGCGGATATCTTCTCGCCGCCGCGCTCACCCGCCTGCTCCGTTCCCGCGACGGGCGCTCGCGCATCGTGCGCACCTCCCTGCGCCGGGTCGCCGCCGAACTGCTGGGGATGCCGCGCACGACCGCTGCCGTGCGCGCGCCGGAGATCGACGCCTCGGCGCATCTCGCGCGATTCGACGTGGACGGGACGGCGGTCGTGACGGCGGCACCCGCTCTCCCCGGGCTCAGGTTCGAGGCCCCGCACGCATGGGGTACGGACGCACCACGCTGGTGACCCGGCTTCCCGACGTGCCGCGTCCGCTGCGGGTCAGACCGCGGAGCGCGGCCGCCGCACGGCGAGGACCACGCAGAGGACCAGGGTGAGCAGGCCCCACACCGCACAGGCCGGCGGCAGCACCCGATACGCGAGATGCTGCACCGTGAACTCGGCGGAGAGCGGGCCGAACGCGAGCAGTCCGCCGACCCAGGCGAGCACGAGGATCACCGGCAGCGAGAGCCACCACGCGACCCGGACGACCGTCGGAAGGATCCGGGGGGCATGCGTTCGCGGGGTCGCACGACGCAGCCACAGTGCCGCCCAGATCGCCAGGCCCAGCAGGCCGAGCGCGCTCGAGGCGTACTGGAGCCACTTGTAGCCGTCGAACGGACCCCACGAGTTCGCGAGCGCGGGCAGCAGATCGACCCCCCACCGCGACTCATGCGTGAACGCGTCCCAGAGGATGTGCGAGAGCACCCCCAGCATCGCGGAGAGCACGAGCAGGACCGGATACAGCGACCGCGCACCCCGATACCGGGGACGGTCGTCGCGGGTCAACGCCTCGACTCCGGCCCGGAGTCCGCTCGCGTCCCACCCGGCGGGCAGCCGCGTGCTCACCCAGTCGGGCAGCAGCTCCAGGGTCGCGGGGCGCAGCAGCACACGCCACAGCAGGAAGAGCACGAGCGCGAGCAGCGCCGTCCACACGACGTTGACCGGATCGTGCAGGAAGCCGTAGTTGAGCCCGACGTTCCGCAGGAACAGCGAGATGTCCGGCGTCATCGCTCCGATCGCGATCGCCGCGGGGACCAGGGGCGTGCGCACGAACGGCAACGCCACGATCGCGTGACTCGGGGTGAACGGCATGCCTGACCGGGATCAGCCGAGGAAGACGCCGGCGAGTGTCTTCTTCCCGCGACGCAGCACCGAGACACCCCCGGGAAGCGTGCCCTGCACGGTCGCGGAGTCGTCCTCCACCCGATCGCCGTCGAGGGAGACCCCGCCCTGCGCGATGGCGCGACGGGCCTCCGACAGACTCGACACCAGCCCGGTCGCGACGAGTGCGTCGACGACCGGAGTACCGGCGGCGACCGTCGCGTGCGGGAGCTCGTCCAGAGCCGTGCGCAGCGTCGCCGCGTCGAGAGTGGTCAGGTCGCCCTGCCCGAACAGCGCCTCGGACGCCGCGATCACGGCCGCCGTCGCCTCCACACCGTGAACCGTCGCGACGACCTCGAGCGCGAGGCGCTTCTGGGCGGCGCGGCGGAACGGCTCCGTCGCCACGAGCTCGGCGTACGCCTCGATCTCGGCCCTGGTCAGGAACGTGAAGACCTTGAGGCGTTCGATCACGTCGGCATCGGCCGTGCTGAGCCAGAACTGGTAGAACGCGTAGGGGCTCGTGAGCTCCGCGTCGATCCAGATCGCGTTGCCCTCGCTCTTGCCGAACTTCGTGCCGTCGCTGTTGGTGATCAGCGGCGTGCCGATCGCGTGGACCGAGGCCCCCTCGACCCGGTGGATGAGGTCGGTGCCGCTGGTGAGGTTGCCCCACTGATCCGAGCCGCCCGTCTGCAGCACGCAGTCGTACTGGCGGTAGAGCTCGAGGAAGTCGAGCCCCTGGAGGATCTGGTAGCTGAACTCGGTGTAGCTGATGCCGGCGTCGGAGTTCAGGCGCGCGGCCACCGCGTCCTTCTTCAGCATCGTGCCGACGCGGTAGTGCTTGCCGATCTCCCGCAGGAAGTCGATCGCGGAGAGCGGCGCCGTCCAGTCGAGGTTGTTCACCATGCGGGCGGCGTTGTCGCCCTCGAAGCTGAGGTACCGCTCGACCTGGCCGCGCAGGCGGTCGACCCACTCCGCCACCGTCTCGCGGGTGTTGAGCGTGCGCTCCGCAGTCGGCCGGGGATCGCCGATCAGGCCGGTGGAGCCGCCCACGAGACCGAGCGGCTTGTGCCCGGCGAGCTGGAGGCGGCGGAGCAGGAGCAGCTGGACCAGGTGCCCGAGATGCAGACTCGGTGCCGTCGGGTCGAAGCCGCAGTAATACGTGACGGGGTCTCCCGCGAGCAGGGCGCGCAGCGCCTCCTGGTCGGTGGACACGTGGACGAGGCCACGCCACACGATCTCGTCCCACACGTTCTCGAACGTGGGGTCGATCGCCTGCGGCGCGGTCGTCAGAGCGGGAGTTGACACGCGCTCCAGGCTAGCAGCGCGCGACCGTCCCGCTGCGTCGCGGGCGGGGGTGTCAGCTGTGCGCCGCCCACCAGACGAGGAACGCGGCACCGAGGCCGATCACCCAGCTCACGAGGCTGCCGACGAGGAAGTACTCGGCACGCGCGCCCGTCTCCCCGTCTCGGGAGATCTCCGGGAAGCGGACGATGCCCTTGGCGGCGAGCATGGCCGCGAGCACCGGGTACGCCGCGGCGAGCGTGAGGATCATCACGAGCACGCGTTCCAGGGGGCCGATGAGCCGCCCGCCCTTGAATCCGTGGCGGGGATCGGCGGGGATCACGGCGGACACTGCAGGGGCGTCGGCCTCCGAGCGGTCGGAGGGTACGGGCTCGGGCGCGACGGTCCCCGAGACCTCGGCCGGGCGCCAGGTGTGCTCGCCGTCGAGAGCCGCACGGACGACGAGGTTCGCGGATTCGAGGAGGAAGACGCCGGCCCCGAGCGCGAGGACGGCGAGGTCGAACGGCACCTCACCGAAGGGCGAGCGGAGCGTCCAGAGCTCGCCGATGAGTCCGGACGTGCTCCTCGACCCGCCCCAGACCACGGCGGCGATGCTGAGGGCGGCCAGCGCGACCGCCGGCCAGAACCCGGCCCGGGACGGCCCCTCGTCCGGCATGCTCCACGCCCACAGCGCCCCGGCACCGAGCCCCAGGAGCGCGGGCAGCAGCGCATCGCCGCCGATGCCGAGGAGGAGGACCACGGCCGCGGCCACGACGAAGCCGATCCACCGCCGCGGCACGAACTGCCGGACGAGGTCGGTCGCGCCGACGGCGAGGAGGACGAAGCCGGCGAGGATCATGCGGACTCCCTCCGGAGCGCGGCCACACCTTCGATGAGAGCGGCGGCTCCCGCACTCCGCAGCGACTTGGAGACGCTCGGCTGCGAGATCCCCTCCTGGGCGGCGAGCTCCTGCTGGGACCGGCCGACCAGGCGTCCGTAGGTGAGGTGGCGTTCGCGCGTGCTCATCGTCCCCACCAGCTCGTCGCGCGCGAGGACGTAGGCGTTGGACGCGGCGATCACGGTCTCCATGACCTCATCCTGACCCGGGGCGCCGACAATCCAGGTGCGCGTGCGCGGCACGGCGCGCTGTTCGCGTGCGTGGACGGTCTCGATCGCGGCGCGTGCCGCGTACCACCCGGGTCCGTCGGCGAGCTCGCCGTGCACCGAGGTGACCGGCCGGACCTCGCCGACCCCGATGCCGAAGCGGAAGGCGAGCCCCTCCGGGAGGCGGAGCTGGACCATGAGGAGGGAGAGGAGCGCGTCGGGCAGTGCGCGGTAGACGCCCTGCTGCTCGTCCCCTACCGTGGGCGTGAGCGGGTGGATGGCCAGCGGGCGATCCTGTTCCACCTGTGCGATGGTCTCGTCCAGCGCGCGCTGCGCAGCACCGCGGTCCCGGAGTTCCCGGGACCCGACGATGTCGGCGATCACAGCGATGACCATGGAATAACCGTACCACGAATATTCGTAGTTTATGCCCTTATCAGCTATAGATGGGAAATATGCCTGAATCGCGCATCATCAACTGGACCGATGGCACCTGGACCCACGCCCCCGCCTGGACGCACGTCGACGGTCACCTCGACGCCACCGCGGCCGAGGGCAGCGACGCCTGGCGCCACACCGCCTACGGTTTCGTGCACGACACGGAGCACGCGCTGCTCGCGCCGCTCGCCGTCGGCGAGGCGATCGAGATCGCGTTCCGTGCGCCGTGGGAGGGGCAGTTCGACCAGGCGGGGCTCTTCGTGCGCGCCGATGAGGAGCACTGGATCAAAGCGGGCGTCGAGTTCGCCGACGGCCACCTCGGTCTCGGTGCCGTCGTGACCGCCGGTCGATCCGACTGGTCGGTCGGCTACGTCGACGACTGGCGCGAGAGCGAGATCACGGTCAGGGTCAGCCGGTGGGCGGACGCGATGATCGTGCGCGCCCGGGCGGACGACGGCCCCTGGCGCCTGGTCAGGGTGGCTCCCTTCGCCGGCGATGCGACCGTCTCCGCGGGACCGTTCCTCGCCGCGCCCACCCGCGCGGGCCTGACCGTCCGGTTCACCCGGTGGGAACGCTCGGCCGCCGACGGCGACCTGCACTGAGGCGAGGCCGCCGCCGGAGCGATTACAGGCCGAGCGCGTGCGCAGCGGCCTGCGCACGGGCGACGAGCTCCGCGCGCTGCTCGGCCACCCGCTCCGGCGCGGTGCCGCCGACGCCCGTGCGCGACGCGACGGAGCCCTCGATCGTGAGCACCTCGCGGACCTCGGGGACGAGGTGCGGCGACACCGACAGCAGCAGCTCGTCGGAGGCGTCCTCCAGCCCGATCCCCTGCTCCTCGCAGGCGCGAACGAGCGCGCCGGAGATCTCGTGGGCGTCGCGGAACGGCACGCGCCGCTTCACCAGCCACTCGGCGACATCCGTCGCCAGGGAGAACCCCTGCGGGGCGAGCGCGGCCATCCGCTCCGTGTGGAAACGCAGCGTCGCGATCATCCCGGCGAACGCCGGCAGCACGACCTCGAGCGTCTGCACCGAGTCGAACACCGGCTCCTTGTCCTCCTGCAGGTCGCGGTTGTACGCGAGGGGCAGGCCCTTGAGGGTCGCCAGCAGGCCGGACAGGTTGCCGATGAGACGCCCCGACTTGCCGCGCGCGAGCTCGGCGATGTCCGGGTTCTTCTTCTGCGGCATGATGCTGGATCCCGTGGAGTAGCCGTCGTCGAGGGTGACGAAGCCGAACTCCCGCGTGTTCCAGAGGATGATCTCCTCGGACAGGCGGGAGAGGTCGACCCCCGTCATCGCCGCGATGAACGCGAACTCCGCCACGACGTCCCGCGCAGCGGTGCCGTCGAGGGAGTTCTCCGCCGGCCGGTCGAGGCCGAGCTCCGTCGCGACGAGCGCGGGATCCAGGCCCAGGGTCGACCCCGCGAGTGCTCCCCCGCCGTACGGCGAGACACCGGCGCGACGGCGCCAGTCGACGAGGCGCTCGAGCTCGCGCACCAGCGGCCAGGCGTGGGCCTGGAGGTGATGGGCGAGCAGCACCGGCTGTGCGTGCTGCAGGTGCGTGCGGCCGGGCAGGATCGCGTCGGGATGCGCCTCCGCCTGTGCCACGAGCGCATCGATCACGCGCAGCAGGTCGCGCGCGATCACCCGGGCGTGGTCGATCAGGTACATCCGCACGAGCGTGGCGATCTGGTCGTTCCGGCTGCGGCCGGCGCGGAGGCGTCCGCCCAGCTCCGGACCCAGCTCGGCGATCAGCGCCTGCTCGAGCGCGCCGTGCACGTCCTCGTCGGTGGGCAGCGGCTGCAGGGTGCCGTCGGCGACCTTGCGCGCGACGGCGTCGAGGCCCTCGTGCATCCGGGCGGCCTCATCCGGCTCCAGGTACCCCGCGGCGGCCAGCGCCGTGGCATGCGCGTGGGATCCCGCGATGTCGTACGGCGCCAGGATCCAGTCGAAGTGCGTCGACCGGCTCAGCTCGACGAGCTCCGGCGACGGACCGGTGGCGAACCGCGCGCCCCAGAGCGCGCCCTCGTTGGTTCCTTCGTGCGAGCCGGCCATCACGCGTCCTTCTTCCCGAGGAGCCAGACCAGCAGGGCCTTCTGGGCGTGCAGGCGGTTCTCCGCCTCGTCCCAGACCACGCTCTGCGGACCGTCGATGACCGCGGAGTCCACCTCGTAGCCGCGGTCGGCGGGGAGGCAGTGGATGAAGATCGCGTCGTCGTGCGCGAGCTCCATCGTCTCCGGTGTGACCTTGTAGCCGCCGAGGTCGCGGATCCGCGCGAGCTTCTCCTCCTCCTTGCCCATCGACACCCAGGTGTCGGTGACGACGACGTCGGCACCGGCGGCCGCCTCGACCGGGTCGGTGAAGAGCGTGATCGATCCCCCGGTCTCCCCGGCGCGGCGGTCGGCCGCTTCGATCACGTCGGCGCGCGGTGCGTAGTCCTCCGGCGAGGCGATGCGCACGTGCATGCCGGCCGTGACGCCCGCGAGCGCGTAGGAGTGCGCCATGTTGCTCTGGCCGTCGCCGAAGAACGTCAGCGTGAGGCCCTTCAGGTCGCCCTTGTGCTCACGGATCGTCAGCAGGTCGGCGAGGAGCTGGCAGGGGTGGAAGTCGTCGGACAGCGCATTGATCACGGGGACCCGGGTGCCGGCGGCCATCTCCTCCAGGCCCGACTGCGCGTACGTGCGCCACACGATCGCGGCGACCTGGCGCTCGAGCACGCGGGCCGTGTCGGACGGCGTCTCCTTCCCGCCGAGCTGGCTGCTCGCCGTGGAGATGATGAGCGGCGTGCCGCCGAGGTCGGCGATGCCGACGGCGAACGAGACGCGCGTCCGGGTGGACGACTTGTCGAAGATCACGGCGACGGTCTGCGGGCCGGCGAGGCTCTTGTCCGCCCAGCGATCCTTCTTGAGCTCGAGCGCGAGATCGAGGATCTCCGCCTGCTCGGCGGGCGTCAGATCGTCGTCGCGCAGCAGGTGGCGGGTCATGCGGGGACCTTTCCGGAGGCGGAGGTGTGGACGTCGGAGAGAGCGGCGGCGAACAGCTCGCGGAACTCCGCCAGCTCCGCGTCGCCGATGGTGAGCGCCGGCGCGACGCGCACGGTCTCGGGGTTGGCGGCGTTGACGATGAGACCGCGGTCCTGCGCGGCGGCGACCACCGCACCCGCCACGGGCTGCGTGAGCGCGACGCCCACGAGGAGTCCGCGGCCGCGGACGCCGCCGACCAGCGGGGAGTCGATGCCGAGGATGATGTCCCGCAGCTCGGCGCCACGGCGCGCGGCGTTGTCGACGAGGTCGGCGCGCTCGATCTCGGCCAGCACCGCGTCCGCCACGGCCGTCGCGAGCGGGTTGCCGCCGAACGTGGAGCCGTGCGAACCGGGGGTGAACAGGGCGCTCGCGGCCCCGTAGGTGACGAGGGCACCGATCGGGAATCCGCCGCCGATGCCCTTCGCGAGCGTGATGGCGTCGGGCGTGATGCCCTCGTGGCTGAATCCGAACCAGGCGCCGGTCCGGCCCGCGCCGGTCTGGATCTCGTCGACGATGAGCAGGGCGCCGTGCGCGAGGGTCAGCGAGCGTGCCGCGGCGAGGTAGCCCTCGGGCAGCTCGACGACACCGGCTTCACCCTGGATCGGCTCCACGATGACGGCGGCGACCCGGTCGTCCATCGCGGCCTCCAGCGCTTCGATCGTGGCCGGGATGTGCTCCACGCCTCCGGGCATCGGCGCGAACGGCGCACGCATCGACTCCTTGGCCGTGAGCGCGAGCGAACCCATCGTCCGGCCGTGGAAGCCGTTCTCCAGTGCGAGGATGCGCGGACGCTCCGCCCCGCCGTGCAGACGGGCGAGCTTGAACGCGGCCTCGTTGGCCTCGGCACCCGAGTTCGAGAAGAACACGCGACCATCGATCCCCGCGCCGGCAAGGCGCTTGAGTCGGGCGGCGAGCGCGAGCTGCGGCGGGGTCGCGAAGTAGTTGGAGACGTGCGCGAGGGTGGCGGCCTGCCGGGACACCGCATCGACGAACACCGGGTGCGCGTGGCCGAGGGAGGTCACCGCGATGCCGGCGAGGAAGTCGAGGTAGCGTCGGTCTTCGGCGTCCCACAGGTACGAGCCCTCACCGCGGGTCAGCAGCGCGAGGCGCTCCCCCGCGTTGAGCACGAGATCACGTGCCGCGTCGTCCTGCCAGACGGTCATGCCGTCGCCCCTTTCTCTCCCAGGACCACTTCGGTCCCGATTCCCTTGCTGGTGAACAGTTCGACGAGCACCGAGTGCGGCACCCGTCCGTCGATGATCGCCGCCGCGTCGACGCCGCCCTCGACCGCATCGAGGCACGCGCGCATCTTCGGGATCATCCCCGACTCGAGGCGCGGAAGCATCTCGATGAGCGCGTCCGATGTCAGGTGCGACACGAGCGAGTCGCGGTTGGGCCAGTCGGCGTACAGCCCCGGCACGTCGGTGAGGATGACGAGCTTGCGCGCACCGAGGGCCACGGCCAGCGCGGCGGCCGCGGCATCCGCGTTGACGTTGAGCGACTGCCCCGGGTGGTCGAGGTCGGGCGCGATGCTCGACACGACCGGGATCCGCCCTGCGGCGAGGTGATCGAGCACCGGTGTCGGGTCGACCTGGACCACGTCGCCCACGCGGCCGAGGTCCACCTCCTCGCCGTCGATCATCACACCCCGACGGCGGCCGCCGAAGAGCCCGGCGTCCTCGCCGCTGAGTCCGGTGGCGATGGGGCCGTGCGAGTTGATCTTCGAGACGAGCTGCGGGTTCACCTGGCCGGTGAGGACCATCCGCACGACGCCGATGGCCTCGGTGTTGGTGACGCGGTACCCGCCCTTGAACTCGCTGGGGATCTCCAGCCGCTGCAGCATGTCGGAGATCTGCGGCCCGCCGCCGTGCACGACCACGGGCTGCACACCGACGTAGCGGAGGTACGCGATGTCCTGGGCGAAGGCCTCCTGCAGCTCGTCCGAGACCATGGCGTTCCCGCCGTACTTGACGACGACGATCTGGTCGCGGAACTTCTTCAGCCACGGCAGCGACTCGATGAGGGTGGTGGCCTTCTGCGCCGCGATGTCCGGCGTGGTGTCCTGGATGTCGGTCATGAGGCGTAGGCGCTGTTCTCGTGCACGTAGTCGTGGGTGAGGTCGTTCGTCAGCACCGTGGCGGTGGCCTCTCCGACCTTGAGGTCGATCATCAGGTGCGTGGCCCGCGGCGTCAGGTCGACCTCCTCGCGGGGGCGGTCCGGCCCGCCGGCGGTGCAGACTCGGACGCCGTTCATCCACACGTCGACGTCGTACGGGTCGAACTGCGCGGCCGTCGTGCCGATCGCCGCGAGGACGCGGCCCCAGTTCGGGTCGTTGCCGAAGATGGCGGCCTTGAACAGGTTGTTGCGGGCGACCGAGCGGCCGACCTCGACGGCGTCCTGCTCGGAGACGGCGTGCTGCACCTCGATCGTGATGTCGTGGCTCGCGCCCTCCGCGTCGCCCTGCAGCTTGACCGCGAGCTCCTGGCAGAGCGCGGTGAGCGCCTCGGCGAAGTCGTCGAGGTCGGGGACGACCTCGGAGGCGCCGTTGGCGAGTAGCGTCACCTGGTCGTTGGTCGACATGCAGCCGTCGGAGTCGAGGCGGTCGAACGTGCGTCCCGTCGCCCGACGCAGCGCCTCGTCCGCCTGGAGCGGTTCGAGCACGGCGTCGGTGGTGAGCACCACGAGCATCGTCGCCAGACCCGGGGCGAGCATGCCCGCGCCCTTCGCCATGCCGCCGATCGTCCAGCCGTCGCGGGTCACCACAGCGGTCTTCGCGACCGTGTCCGTGGTCATGATGGCGTGCGCGGCGCTCTCCCCACCGTCCGCGCTCAGCGCGGTGATCGCCTGCGCGGTACCCGCGAGGACCTTCTCGCGGAAGACCTCGTCCCCCGTCCCGATGAGCCCCGTGGAGCAGACGAGCACGTCGCCCGCGCTGATGCCGAGCAGCTCGGCCGCCTTCTCCGCGGTCTGGTGGGTCGTCTGGAACCCGAAGCTCCCGGTGAAGCAGTTCGCACCGCCGGAGTTGAGGACGACGGCCTCGACCACGCGGTCCGCGACGGCCTGCTGCGACCAGATGATGGGGTTGGCCTTGGCGCGGTTGCTCGTGAAGACGGCGGCGCCGACCTTGCGGGGGCCGCGGTTGACCACGACGGCGACATCGGGCTTGCCGGTCGACTTGAGTCCGGCGGCGACCCCGGCCGCCTCGAATCCTGCGGGGGCGGTGACGCTCACGGGGCGACTCCGTTCACTGAGAGGGCGCGGGTCTCGGGAAGCCCCAGCGCGATGTTCATGGACTGGACGGCAGCTCCGGCGGTGCCCTTGACGAGGTTGTCGACGGCGGTGACCACCGTCACGCGGTTCGCGGCGCGATCGATCGCGAGGCCGAGGAGGGCCGTGTTCGCCCCGAGCACGTCCGCCGTGCGCGGGAAGCTCCCCTCCGGCAGCAGCTGGACGAAGGTCTCGTCGCCGTAGGCGCTCTCCCACGCCTGACGGATCTCGGCGTCGCTCACACCCTCGACGATCGGCGCCGTGGACGTGGCGAGGATGCCGCGCGACATCGGCACGAGGACCGGAGTGAACGAGATCCGGATGTCCTGGGTCCCTGAGCCCGTCGAAGGGCGGGCGGCGGCGAGCGCCTGACGGATCTCCGGGATGTGGCGGTGCGTGCCGCCGACGGCATAGGGGTTCGCGGAGCCGAGGATCTCGCTGGCGAGGAGGTTCGTCTTCAGGCTCTTGCCCGCCCCGGACGGGCCGACGGCCAGGACGGAGACGATGTCGCCCGGGTCGATCACGCCGGCCGCGACACCGGGGGCGAGGCTCAGGCTCACCGTGGAGGCGTTGCAGCCGGGTGCGGCGATCCGGGTCGCGCTGCGGAGCGCGTCCCGCCCCTTGCCCCCTCCGACGAGGAGCTCGGGCACGCCGTACGTCCACGGCTCATGGAAGGACCCGCCGTAGAACGCGTCCCACTCCGCCGACGAGGTGAGCCGGTGGTCCGCTCCGGCGTCGATCACCAGCGGGGTGTCGCCGAGGGCGTCCGTGTACTGCCCGGACTGGCCGTGCGGGAGGGCCAGGAACACGATGTCGTGTCCGGCGAGGACCTCGGGTGTGGTGTCCTGCAGCGTCAGGTGGGCGAGTGAACGGAGGTGCGGCTGATGGGCGACGAGGGGCTGTCCGGCGTTCGAGTGCGCCGTGACGGTGCGGATCTCGACGTCGGGGTGAGCGGCCAGGAGGCGCAGGATCTCGCCGCCTGCGTAGCCGGAGGCGCCGGAGACGGCGACGGAATACGTCATGCTTCTACCTTAACGGTCGGGTCCTCGACGATCTCGGGACCGGGGGCGGGGCCGGAGGCGGCGACACCGGCACTCGACCGCCGCGCGGACGCAGGCAGAAGGGCGGGGTCGCCTAGAATCGGCGGCCGCGACGTCGGCGCACGGCGATGACGCTCGGGACGAGCGTCGAAGGAGCGGTGGCGACCGAAGGCATGCGGCGACGATAGCGCGGGCGTGTTCGGCACCGCAAATCCGGGGCGTCACACGACAGCGCGCGCGACCGGTGCGGCGAAGAAGGCCCGTTCGTGCGCGCTCGATGCGAGGAAGGCTCGCCGCATCCGCTCTCGGCCGGTGTCGTCGGCCCTCGCGGCCGCGGCGGCGACATGCGCGACGGCCTGCCGGGTGGCCTCCGCGAAAGCCGGATCCGCGTAGGTCGCCAGCCACGATGCATAGGGATGCCGGGGGTCGCGGGGCGCCGCGCCGAACGCTCCGGTATGGAGCCGCTCCCCCAGGTCGGTGTAGAGCCAGAAGCACGGCAGCACGGCCGCGATCACCGTGGCGTAGTCCCCGCCGAAGGCGACGGCACGCAGGTGGTCGAGGTAGGCGACCGTGGCCGGGGCGGGCTCGGCGGCGAAGGTCGCGCCGCTCACCCCGGTCTCCGGGGTCAGCCACGACGCGTGCAGCTCCAGCTCGCCGCGGATCGCGCCGTGCGCGGCCTCGGCCCAGAACGCCTGCTCGTCGGGGGTCGGAGCGAGACGTGACGCCTCCGCGAGCACCCGGGCGTACTCGCGGAGGTAGAGGGCATCCTGCGCGAGGTAGAAGACGAAGGCGTCGCGGTCGAGGGTCCCCCCGGCGAGCGCGCGCACGAAGGGCAGCGCGTCGATGTCGCGGCGGATCGCGGCGGTCTCATCCCACCAGGCCGCGGCCACCTCCTCCGGTGTCGGCCGGGTCTCGACCCCGCCGCGCGCCCAGAGTCCCGAGAAGGGATGGATCGGGCCGTGTCCTCGCCCGATCTCCAGGTCGTCCGCCGCGCGGAGGGACTCCCGCAACCAGGCGCGCGCGGCGCGCACCGCAGTCGCGGGATCGTCGCCCGTCGCCAGTCGTGTGGCCAGAGCCGCGGACAGCGAGCAGCCGGTGCCGTGGGTGTTCGCCGTGCGGATGCGCGCGCCGGGGAACTCGGCGTGCGTACCGGCTGCCGTGTCGATCAGGGCGTCCGGTGCCTCGTCCCCGGGCAGATGCCCGCCCTTCACCAGCACCGCGGTCCCCATCGCGGCCGACAGCTCTCGCGCCGCGGTGAGCGCGTCCGCCCAGTCCGTCACCTCGTGACCGACGAGCACCGCGAGCTCGGCGAGGTTCGGGGTGACCACGGTCGCCAGGGACAGCAGGCTCCGCAGCTCGCGCTCCGCATCGGGGTGGAGCAGCCGATCCCCCGAGGTCGCGATCATGACCGGGTCGAGCACGACGATCGGGGGCTGTGTGTCTCGGAGCCACGCGGCGACCGTCCGGATCACCTCCACGTCCGCGAGCATGCCGACCTTCACGGCGTCGATGCGGATGTCGTCACCGACGGCGTCGAGCTGCGCCCGGAGGAAGTCCGCGGGAGGAACGTGCACGGCGCGGACGCCCTGCGTGTTCTGGGCGGTCAGGGCCGTCAGGGCCGCCATGCCGTAGCCCCCGTTCGCGGCGATCGCCTTGAGGTCGGCCTGGATGCCCGCGCCCCCGGATGGATCGCTGCCGGCGATGCTGAGCACGTGCGGCACCGCGCGCCCGAGCCAGCGCCGACGGAAGGCCGCGGCGGCTAGATCGGAAGAGCGTCGGGTAGGGAAAGAGGGGAGGAAAGGGTGGAGATGTCGGTG
>NZ_RBLT01000051.1:0-15119 GCF_003989315.1 Microbacterium sp. HSID17254 | reverse complement strand
GGGCGGGCGCCGGGCTCGGGGCGGGTGCGGCCGGAGCTGCAGGACCCGGCTTGGGGCCGGGCTTCGGACCGGGGGTGGGCGCCGAGGACTTCGGTGCCGGCTTCGCGGCGGGCTTCGCCGCAGCGGGCTCGGAGGCCGCCTTCAGGGACGGGTCGGCCTCGATCGCGGCGCGCAGCTTGCGCGCCACCGGGGGCTCGACCGTCGAGGACGGGCTCTTCACGAACTCGCCGAGTTCCTTGAGCTTCGCAAGTGCGACCTTGCTGTCGACGCCGAGTTCGGCGGCGATCTCATGTACGCGTGGTTTACCAGCCACAATTCTCCTGTCTGGGTCGGTCTGCCCAGACAGGGCAGACCACTAGTCGCGGACGGGTCTCATTTCGAGCCGTTCACTTTGTTTCCATAGCTGTTCAGCCTTTGTTTCTTGGTGGGTGCTGTTCGAAGATCCGTGTGTCCAGCTGAGTGGTCACACGCAGTGCTCTTCCGAAAGCTCGACGCCGCAGAGCGGCTTCCATGCACTCGGGTGTCGGATGCACCCACGCGCCACGCCCCGGCAGGACAGCACGCTCATCGGGGATGAGGGTGTCGTTCTGGGCAACCACCCTGAGCAGAGTGGAGCGGGGAGCACGCGTGCGGCAACCGACGCACGTTCGTACGGGTTCCATCTTACACCTGCGTTCCGTCCGTCCTCGCCGCCACCGGGCGTGGCGTCGAGGACGGACAGGGATCAGTCGAGGACGCTGTCCGGCTGGATGTCGATCTTGGCGCCGGTGAGCTTGGCGGCCAGGCGCGCGTTCTGACCCTCCTTGCCGATGGCGAGCGACAGCTGGTAGTCCGGCACGAGGGCGCGGACGGCCTTGGTGCTCGCGTCGAGGACGAACGAGCTCGTGACCTTCGCCGGCGACAGCGCGTGCGCCACGAACGTGGGCAGGTCGGCGTCGTAGTCGACGATGTCGATCTTCTCCCCCGCCAGCTCCTCCGTGACGGCCCGCACACGGCGCCCCATCTCGCCGATGCACGCGCCCTTGGCGTTGATGGCCGGGTCGTTCGCCTTCACCGCGATCTTGGTGCGGTGCCCGGCCTCGCGGGCCAGCGCGACGATCTCGACCAGGCCGGCCGCGATCTCGGGCACCTCGAGCGCGAACAGCTTGCGGACCAGGCCCGGGTGCGTGCGCGAGACGGTGATCTGCGGACCCTTGAGCCCCTTGGCGACGCTGGTGACGTAGACGCGCAGCCGGGACCCGTGCGTGTACTCCTCGCCGGGCACCTGCTCCTCGGGCGGGAGGATCGCCTCGACGGAGCCGAGGTCGACGTGGATCATGCGCGGGTTCGGACCCTGCTGGATCACGCCGGCGACGATGTCGCCCTCCTTGCCCTTGAACTCCCCGAGGACGGCGTCGTCCGCGATGTCCCGGAGGCGCTGGCTGATGACCTGCTTGGCGGCGAATGCGGCGATGCGCCCGAAGTCGTCCGGCGTCGCCTCCTCCTCGCCGATGATCGCACCCTCGTCGTCGCGGACGACCTGGAGGACGGCGACGTGGCCGGTCTTGCGGTCGAGGTGCACGCGGACGCCCTCCGGCGTCGCGCCGTCGGGCGAGACGTGCTTGGAGTACGCGGTCAGGATCGCCTGCTCGATGATCGAGACGAGCTCGTCGAACGGGATCGCCTTCTCCTTCTCGATCCCTCGCAGCAGACTCAGTTCGATGTCCATGACGGCCTCCCTATTCAGCTCTCGTCGCGCCCGAATGCACGCGCGACATCCGTACAACGATACCGTGTGCCGCGCGCCCGGGCCATCCGGCCTCCGCCGGCACAGGCCGTCGCGCGACAGCAGGCTCTCTGTGCGCGAGCAGCCTGCTTCCGCGCAGGTGCCTGTTCCGGCGGACAGTCCCGCGCCTGGTCAGGCCTTCGGCGCGGACGGGAGGGCGTTGAGCGCGCCGATCAGACGGAAGAGGTTGCCCACCTGACGCTGATCCAGGTGCAGGGCGAGGCGCGGGAGGTCGAGGCGGTCGTCGTCGGCGACCTCCGGGGACCGGGGAGCCGTGCGCTCGATCCGCCCGGTCGACAGGAGTGCGGCGAAGGCGGTGTTGAGCTCCTCGATCTCGGCGTCCGTCGGCTCGGCCTTGAGCCGCAGCACGAGCGTGTCCCCGACCCACCGCAGCGAGTCGTAGTTGCGCCAGAACCCGGTGATCTCGGCGCGGGCCTCCTCGACCGAGTCGGTGATGACGACGCGATCGAAGTCCCCCGGGGAGATCACCCCCATCGGGGCGAGGTGCTCGTCGACGAAGCGCCGCATGCCCTGCCAGAACGATCCGCCCTTCTCGTCGAGCAGCACGATCGGCGTCGGCTCGGCCTTCCCGGTCTGCTGCAGGGTGAGCAGCTCGAACATCTCGTCGAGCGTGCCGAAGCCCCCGGGCAGGCAGATGAATCCGCTCGACTCCTTGATGAGCATGAGCTTGCGCGTGAAGAAGTACTTCATCGCGACGACCTGATCGCTGCCCGCGACGAGACTATTCGCCTTCTCCTCGAAGGGGAGCCGGATGGAGACGCCGAGCGACAGCGCCGGCCCCGCCCCCTCGGCGGCGGCCTGCATGATCCCGGGGCCCGCGCCCGTGACGACCATCCAGCCGTCGTTCGCGAGCGCCGCCGCGACATCGCGCGCCTGCAGGTACAGCGGGTCGTCGTGGAGGGTGCGCGCGGAGCCGAACACCGTCACCTTCGGCACGCCGCGGAACGGGGCGAAGAGGCGGAACGCGTCGCGCATCTCGGCCAGGGCGGCGGAGGCGATCTTGAGGTCGAGGCGGTCGGTGTCGTCCTCACCGAGGAGCAGCGCCGTGCGGAGCATCCGCATCACGAGCCGGCGGTCCGAGGACACCCCCGCTTCGTCCAGCACATGGTTGATCTCGTCGCTCAGAGCGGCCGGCAGCGGTTCCTCGGTCATGCCCCCAGCGTCCCACGCGGCCTCCCGCCGACGGGACGCAACGCCGAGGATCCGCGCCCCCGCGCTCCGCAGCATGGGCGGGACACGGTGTCAACGCCCGTGCCCTCGGTCGGCGGTGGCGCCACGATGGCGACATGACAGAGATCACCGGACCCGAGGCCCTCGCCCGCATCAAGGAGCTCGTGGAGGACATCGACTTCACCATGCTCACCACCACCGACCCGGACGGGAACCTCGTCAGCCGGCCGATGTCGACCAGGCAGATGGACGACGCCGGCGCCATCTGGTTCTTCACGGCGGAAGACACGGAGAAGGTCGAGGAGGCGCGCCGTCACCATGATGTCGGGCTGGCCTACTGCGACGCGAAGGGCATGCGCTACGTGTCCGTCGCCGGCACCGCAGAGGTCGTCCACGACCGCGCGAAGATGGAGGAGCTCTACTCCCCCTCCCTCGACATCTGGTTCGAGGACGGGCTGGACACGCCCGGCATCGCCCTGCTCGCGGTCACCCCGGTCGTCGTCGAGTTCTGGGAACCGGCGAAGGGCAAGGTGGCGATGGCCGCCGGGGCGCTCAAGGCGCTGGTGACCCGAGACACCCCGGACGACGACATCATGAACCACGGCCGCGTCACCTGCTGAGCGACCGAGAGCGCCGGGTCAGCGCGTGGCGGAGAGCCGCTCCACGGCCTCGGCGACCGAGACCGCCTCGCGCTCGCCCGTGCGACGGTCCCAGAACTCCACCTGGCCGTCGGCGGCGCCCCGGCCGACGATCACGATCTTCGGGACGCCGACGAGTTCTGCATCACCGAACTTGACTCCGGGCGAGACCTTCGGACGGTCGTCGTAGAGCACGTCGAGCCCGGCGGCTTCGAGCTGCGCGGAGAGGTCCTCCGCGACGTCGAAGGCGACCTGGTCGCGCCCGGCGGCGACGACCTGCACGTCGAACGGGGCGACCGAGGCCGGCCAGATGAGGCCCTTGTCGTCGTTGTTGAGCTCGGCGATGATCGCCAGGATCCGCGTGACGCCGATGCCGTACGACCCCATGGTGACCGTGACGAGCTTGCCGTTCTCGTTGAGGACCTTGAGGCCGAGCGCCTCCGCGTACTTCCGTCCGAGCTGGAAGACGTGACCGATCTCCATGCCGCGGGCGAGCTCGACCGGACCGGAGCCGTCGGGCGCCGGGTCGCCGGCGCGCACGTTCGCGATCTCCACGATGCCGTCCGCCTCGAAGTCGCGTCCGGCGACGACGGAGTGCGCGTGCTTCTGGTCGATGTTCGCGCCGGTGACCCAGCTCGTGCCCTCGCTCACGCGGGGGTCGACGAGGTAGCGGATGCCGGTCGCGGACTCCTCGCCCAGCACGGCGCCTGTGGGCGACCACGGACCGATGTAGCCCTTCACCAGAAGGGGGTTGTTCTCGAAGTCCTCGGCGGTGGCGGTCTCGACCTCGGCCGGCGCGAAGGCCACCTCGGCGCGCTTCTCGTCCACCTCGCGGTCGCCGGGGATGCCGACGATCACGAGCTCACGGGTGCCGTCGAGGTGCTTCAAGGCGAGGACCACGTTCTTGAGCGTGTCGGCGGCGGTGTACTCGCCGTCGAGCTCGCGGTTGCAGTGCGCCACGAGCGTCTCGATGGTCGGCGTGTCCGGAGAGTCGAAGATCACGGGGGCGCCGTCGGCATCGAACGGGAGCGGCGCGGGTACCGGGGTGCTGAAGGCCTCGACGTTGGCCGCGTAGCCGCCGGCACTGCGGACGAACGTGTCCTCGCCCACGGGGGTCGGGTGCAGGAACTCCTCGCTCCGCGAACCGCCCATGGCCCCCGCGTCGGCCTGCACGATCGCGTACTCGAGGCCCAGCCGCTGGAAGATGCGCTCGTACGCGTCCCGCTGCGCCTGGTAGCTCGCATCCAGCCCCTCGTCGGAGGCGTCGAAGGAGTAGGCGTCCTTCATCGTGAACTCGCGGCCGCGGAGGAGCCCGGCGCGCGGCCGGGCCTCGTCGCGGTACTTGTCCTGGATCTGGAAGATCGTCAGCGGCAGGTCCTTGTACGACGAGTACAGGTCCTTCACGAGGAGCGTGAACGCCTCCTCGTGCGTCGGCGCCAGCAGGTAGTCCCCGCCCTTGCGGTCCTGGAGGCGGAACAGCAGATCGCCGTACTCGTCCCAGCGCCCAGTGGCCTCGTACGCCTCGCGCGGCATCAGCGCGGGGAAGTGCACCTCCTGCGCACCCGCGGCGGCCATCTCCTCGCGGATGACGGTCTCGATCTTCGCCTTGACGCGCAGGCCGAGCGGCAGCCACGCGAAGATGCCTGCCGCCTGCGGTCGGATGTACCCGGCGCGGATCAGCAGCTTGTGACTGGCGACCTCGGCACCGGCAGGATCTTCGCGGAGCGTACGGAGGAAGAAGTTCGAAAGACGAGTGACCACGGCTCAAGTGTAGTGAGCCGCGGTCACCCGCCTCGTCGCTCAGTTGAGGGCCGGGAGTCCCTGCGGCACGACACCGCCGCCGTAGAGGCTCTCCGCGAGCTCCTGCAGAGCCGTGAGCGCCACGCGCTGCGGCAGCGGACCGTAGGAGATGCGGGCCACGCCGAGCTTCTCGTACTCGGAGGCGGCGAGCGCGCCGGGGATGCCGATCACGCTGACCTTGCGCTCACCGATCCCCTCGACGAGCTGACGCGTGACGTTCGCGTCGAGGATGCCGGGGACGAAGACCGCGGTGGCGCCCGCGTCGAGGAAGGCGCGACCGCGCTGGATGGCATCCGCGATGCTCTGCTCCACGGGGCGCGATCCGGCGCGCACGAACGCGTCGGTCCGGGCGTTGAGGGCGAACGGCACGCCCTCGGCCTCCGCGGCCTTCACGATGGCCTCGACGACGGCGACCGATTCGTCGAGCGGCTTGAGGCGGTCCTCGACGTTCGCGCCGACGACGCCGGCCGCGATCGCGAGGCGGGTGGTCTCCCCCGCGTCGCCGTACCCGTCGTCCAGGTCGGCGGTGACGGGAACGGACACGGCCGCCGCGATCCGTCCGACCATGTCGATCATGACGTCGCGCGGGGTGTCCCCGTCGTCGTAGCCGAACGACGCGGCGATGCCGTGACCGGCGGTGGCGATCGCCTTCGTCTCCGGCAGCGTGGCGACGGCGCGTGCGGAGACGACATCCCACACGTTCACCACACGGAGGATCTCCGGGGCGTCATAGAGTTCGACGAGGGTCTGGGCCTTGGCAGCAGTGGTCATGTCCCCACGCTAGCGGCCGATGCGGGCACGCGGGCCGGCTGCGGCGGATCGTCCCGGTGCTCGACCTAGGCTGGCGGCATGCCCCAGCGCCGCTCGCATGTCTCCCCCTCCGCCGCTCAGACCGAGCTCGCCGCGGCGCTCTCCGCGCTGCGGGAGGCCCTGGACACGCCGACCGTGTTTCCCGCCGACGTGCTCGCCGAGGCGGAAGCGGCCTCGGCCACGACCCCGGAGCTCGACCTCACGGACATCCCGTTCGCGACCCTCGACCCGGCGGGCGCCCGTGACCTCGACCAGGCCTTCCACCTCGAACGCGACGGCGACGGCTATCGGGTGCGGTACGCCATCGCGGACGTGCCGGGTTTCGTCACCCCCGGTGGTGCCGTGGACGCGGAGGCCCGCCGACGGGGACAGACCCTGTACGCCGCGGACGGCACGATCCCGCTGCATCCGCCGGTGCTGAGCGAGGACCGCGTCTCCCTGCTCCCCGATGTCGACCGTCCCGCACTCGTGTGGACGTTCGCGCTGGATGCCGCGGGCACCGTGACCGACTTCCGGCTGGAGCGCGCCCTCATCCGGTCCCGTGCGCAGCTCGACTACGCGTCCACCCAGGAGGCGCTGGACCGGGGCGACGGCGGCCACGCGGCCCTGCTGCCGGAGATCGGTGCCCTCCGCCTCGAGCAGGAGCGTGGGCGCGGTGGAGCCAGCCTCAACGTCCCGGACGAGGAGGTCGTGCGCACCGAGGACGGCACCTATGCGATCGAGCGCCGCAGCCCCCTGCCCGTGGAGGAGTGGAACGCGCAGCTGTCGCTCATGACCGGGATCGCGGCCGCGACGCTCATGATCGACGCAGGCGTGGGCATCCTCCGCACGATGCCGGAGCCGAACGAGGCGGCTTTCGCGGCCTTCCGTCACCAGACGGAGGCGCTCGGGCGCCCGTGGACCGACGGCACGTACGGCGAGTACCTCCGCGGCCTCGACCGCTCCGACCCGATGACCCTCCCGGTGCTGGAAGCCGCCGCCTCGCTGTTCCGCGGTGCGGGGTACCTCGTGTTCGACGGGGAGCCGCCCGCCGACGCCGTGCAGGCCGCGATCGGCGCCCCGTACGCACATGCGACCGCTCCCCTCCGCCGGCTCGTCGACCGCTGGGTCCTCACCATCTGCCTCGCCGTGTCGACGGGACAGCCGGTGCCGGAGTGGGTGCGCTCCTCCCTCGGCGACCTCCCCGCGCTCATGCAGGACTCGGGCCGACGGGCGTCGCAGCTGGACGCGGACACCGTGAACCGCGTCGAGGCCGCGCTGCTCACGCCTCTGGTCGGGCAGACGGTCGAGGCGACGGTCATCGAGCTCCGGGGCGAGCGGGCCGCCGTCCAGATCGCGGAGCCCGCGGTCACGACGACCGCGGCGGTGGGTCTCGCCAGGCCCGGGGACGTGGTGCGGCTGCGCGTCGTGCGCGTGGACATCGCGACGGGCGAGATTGAGCTCGCCGTCTGACTCCGCCGGGTCAGGCGAGGACGCCGGATCAGGCGCTTACCGGCGCAAGAGCCTGTGCTGCCGCGTTCGCCTGATCCTCCACCAGCGTCAGCCTGAGGGAGACGGTCGTCGGCAGCTCTCGGGACGATGTCCGTGCGGGTCGGCGAGGAACTGGAACTCGCCGGTGGTCGGGTGCAGGCGGGGTTCGTGCGCTGACCTCATCGCAAGAACAGGCAGGCACGCGACAGCAGGCGACACCGGCTGCTGGCGCCTGTCCTCGCGCGAATGCCTGAGGCGGGCGAGGGCTCAGGAGGCGGGAGTCGCGGTCGTCGTCATCACGAGGAGCTGCGGGTCGGACAGATCCAGAGTCACCGCGATGGCGGCGAATTCCGCGAGGGAACGGACGTGGGTGCCGCCGCAGAGGATCACGGCCTCGCCCTCGGGGAGGTCGCAGTGCCAGCGTCGCCGGTCGACGATGGTCGGTCCGTCCACCTCGATGCGGCTCGCGGCAGCGGAGCCGACCCATGCGGCGAGCTGTGCGTTGATGCGCTGCTCGCGGTCCGCCAGCGTGGCCGCGAACGTCTCGGTGTCGAAACCCGCGCGGCGCAGGCTCTTGCCCAGGCGGTACTCGTCGACGGCGCCGTCCTCGTGGATGCGGCTGGACTGGTTCGCCCGTCCCTCGAAGTCCGGGTTTCCCAGCGCATCCTCCCCCGGGTCCTTGCGCCAGAGGTCGGCGACCGCGAGATCCAGGGCGAGGGAGGCGAGGTGGCACGCGGTGTGACCGCGGCTGAGGCCGGCACGGTGCGCCTCGTCGACCGAGAGCGCCACGCGCGTCCCCTCCGCGAGCCAGGCGGGCGCGGCACCATCGAGCCGGTGGCCCACCAGCCACGTCCACCCCTCGGTCCCGCGCTTGACGGGGATCGCGCTGCCCACCGCGAACGCGCCGTCATCCGAGACCGCCGCCATGAGCGCCTCGGTCACGGCGACGGCTCCGTCCTCGCCGGAGATGTCGCCGGTATCGCCGGGCTGATCGGGCCAGGTGTGATCGACGGGGTGGAACGGCGTGGCGTCGACGACGACCACGGTTCCGTCGGCGTCGTCGGCCACGCGGGTCACGACCGCGTCTCCGCGGAGGCTGCCGTCCGGGAAGGTGACGATCGTGGGCGTGGTCATGGGGCTCCTCGGAGAGACGACGGAAGGGTGGTGCCGGTCAGGCACGGGGTGTCAGTGGGACGGCGGGATCGTGAAGCTGGCGAGCCGGTCGCCGTCGACGACGAAGATCCCATCGGACTCGCCGTTGAAGACGCGACTGCTCCACGCGAACCGGATGCGCGTCGTGTCGCCGTCCGTGGCGGCCGAGAGCACGGTCATCCGCGCCCCGGCGCCGATCGCATCGCTGTCCGCCCAGCCGCGCACGCCGTCGGCACCGGCTTTCACGGTGCCCCAGTCGCTCACGAAGCCGTCCGCGGTGAACGCGGCGACGAAGGCGTCGGTGTGCCCGGCGTTGATCGCGTCGATCATGGCCTGGACCGGCGCGGGCAGGAGGATGTCGGACACGGCACTCCTCGGATCAGGCGGTGACGACCTGGGCGGTGCCGAGCGGAGCGTCCGGTCCCATCTCGGCGGCGATGCGGTTCGCCTCCTCGATGAGGGTGGCGACGATGTCGGCTTCCGGGACGGTCTTGATGACCTCGCCCTTGACGAAGATCTGGCCCTTGCCGTTGCCGGAGGCGACACCGAGGTCGGCCTCGCGTGCCTCACCCGGGCCGTTCACGACGC
The DNA here is from genome assembly GCF_003989315.1 of Microbacterium sp. HSID17254. Classification (NCBI taxonomy): domain Bacteria; kingdom Bacillati; phylum Actinomycetota; class Actinomycetes; order Micrococcales; family Microbacteriaceae; genus Microbacterium; species Microbacterium sp. HSID17254. The sequence goes on along the minus strand of NZ_RBLT01000051.1, from coordinate 5,705 downwards.
AGCCCATGACGGCGACGCGCAGCGGCACCGTCATCTCCTTGAGCCCCTCGGTGACGTCTTCCGCGAGCGTGTAGACGTCGACCTGAGCCCGACCGCAGGACGGGCACGAGACGATCTCGAGCTTGCGCTCCCGGAGGTTGAGGGACTGCAGGATCTGGTGACCGACCTTGACCTCCTCGGCCGGCGGCGCGGACAGCGAGACGCGGATGGTGTCGCCGATGCCCTCCCCCAGCAGGATGCCGAAGGCGGTCGCGCTCTTGATCGTGCCCTGGAAGGCCGGTCCCGCTTCGGTCACGCCGAGGTGCAGCGGCCAGTCGCCCCGCTCGGCGAGCTGACGGTAGGCCTTGACCATGACGACCGGGTCGTTGTGCTTGACCGAGATCTTGAAGTCGTGGAAGTCGTGCTCCTCGAACAGCGACGCCTCCCAGACCGCACTCTCGACGAGGGCCTCCGGCGTGGCCTTGCCGTACTTCTCGAGCAGGCGACGGTCGAGCGAGCCCGCGTTCACGCCGATGCGGAGCGAGACGCCCGCGTCCTTGGCGGCCTTCGCGATCTCGCCGACCTGGTCGTCGAACTTGCGGATGTTGCCCGGGTTCACGCGCACGGCCGCACAGCCGGCGTCGATCGCCTGGAAGACGTACTTCGGCTGGAAGTGGATGTCGGCGATGACCGGGATCTGGCTCTTCTTCGCGATGATGTGCAGCACGTCGGCGTCGTCCTGCGAGGGCACGGCGACGCGGACGATCTCGCAGCCGGAGGCGGTGAGCTCCGCGATCTGCTGCAGCGTCCCGTTGATGTCGGTGGTCTTCGTCGTCGTCATCGACTGCACGCTGACGGGCGCATCGCCGCCGACGAGGACCTTGCCCACCTTGATCTGACGGGACTTGCGACGCGGGGCGAGGACTTCGGGGACCTTCGGCATCCCAAGATTCACTGCTGGCACGATCCCAGCCTACGCCGCCCGGATGCGGAAGGGCTGGATGCGGCGGGTGTGGTAGTTTCGCCCCATGATCGCGCACATCACCTGGTGGCCCGCCTCCTAGGCGGTGTGTTCGCGTTCCCTCGAATCCAGACCGCCTCCGGGGCGGTCTTTTCGTTGCGCCGAGCCGGAGCCCTCGCACAGGAGACATCGATGACCCTCTCTCGCCTCGACGAGCTCAGCGCCGACCCCACCGCGTCCTTCGTGCTGATCGCCCGGGACGGCGCGGACACCGTCGAGCTGCTCACCGGAGATGTGACCGACGTCGACCTGCTCGCCGACATCCCCCTGACGGTCGAGGGAGAGCCGCGGGAGGTGTTCGCGCTCGTCCCGTATCGGCAGGTCCGCGAACGCGGCTTCGTGGCCCAGGACGACGGCGCCCCGTTGCGCTGCCTCGTCGTCGCGGAGCACCTCGACCTGCCAACTGCTGCTGTGCTCGACGCGCTTCCGACCGCCCCGATCGCGCTCCGCGATGAGGGCTTCGACATCGCGGACGAGGAGTACGCGCGGATCGTCGAGACCGTGATCGCGGACGAGATCGGCCGCGGCGAGGGTGCGAACTTCGTCATCCGCCGCGATTTCACCGCGACCGTCGACGCCGACGGGCGCCAGGCGGCGCTCACCTGGTTCCGGGCTCTGCTCGCCCACGAGCGCGGCGCCTACTGGACGTTCGCGGTCGTCACCCCCGGGCACATCGCGGTCGGGGCGAGCCCCGAGGCGCACGTCGTGGCCCGCGGCGGCGTCGTCACCATGAACCCCATCTCGGGCACCTTCCGGCATCCGGCCGGCGGCGCGACGAAGGAGACGCTCACCGACTTCCTGGCGTCGACCAAGGAGACCGAGGAGCTGTTCATGGTCGTGGACGAGGAGCTCAAGATGATGAGCGCCGTCTGCGCCGACGGCGGACGCATCACCGGCCCGCATCTCAAGGAGATGTCGCGGCTGACGCACACCGAGTACATGCTGCGCGGACGGAGCGGGCTGGACCCGCGGGACATCCTCCGCGAGACGATGTTCGCCCCGACCGTCACCGGCTCCCCCATGCAGAACGCCTGCGCCGTGATCCGGCGGCACGAGCGCAAGCCCCGGGGCTACTACTCGGGCGTCGCGGCGCTCTTCACGCCCAACGCCGATGGCGGGCACGACCTCGACGCGCCCATCCTCATCCGCACCGTGTACCTGCGCGACGGCGAGCTGAGCGTGCCCGTCGGCGCGACCCTCGTCCGCCACTCGGACCCGCACGGCGAGGTGTCCGAGACCCACGGCAAGGCCGCCGGCGTGCTCGGCGCGATCGGCGCGATCGATCGGGACCGCGTCGCCGAGGCCCGCAGCGACGCCGACGCCCCCGGTGAGCCGCGGCGTCTCGCGGACGACCCGGACGTCGCCGCGCTCCTCTCCTCGCGCAACGCCCGCCTCGCCGAGTTCTGGCTGAACCCGCAGGGCGAGGACTTCACCGGTCCGTTCTCCGGCCGCTCCGCCCTCGTCGTCGACGCCGAGGACCGCTTCACGACGATGCTCGCGCATCAGCTGCGGCACCTCGGGCTCGACGTGACCATCGCGTCCTGGGACGAGGTGGACGACGGGGCGGTCGAGACGGCCGATCTCGTCGTCGCCGGCCCCGGCCCCGGCGACCCCCGAGACGACGCGAGCCCGCGCATCGCCCGGATGCGCGAGGTCGTGGCGGCCCGCCTGCAGGCGCATTCGCCGCTGCTCGCGGTCTGCCTGAGCCACCAGATCCTGGCGGACCGGATGGGGATCGCGCTGACGCCCCTCGACGCTCCGCACCAGGGGCTGCAGAAGGCCGTGCCGGTGTTCGGCGAGGACGCCTCGATCGGGTTCTACAACACCTTCACGGCACGGGTCGACCCCGGAGCGACCACGGTGGGCGCGGCCGAGGTCTCCGCGGATCCGGTGACCGGAGACGTCTACGCGCTCCGCGGCGACGGCTTCGCATCGGTGCAGGGCCACCTCGAATCGATCCTGTCCCGCGACGGCATCCGCACGCTGGAGCGCCTGGCGGCGCACGCCCTGCGCTGAGCGCGTTCCGGCCGCTCAGCCCAGGAGCTTGACCGGGTTGAACAGGTCGGCCACGAGCAGGAGCGCGCCCATCGCGATCAGCAGCGTCGCGACGACGACGGTCAGCGGCACGAGCTTGGTGGCGTCGACCGGGGCCGGGGGCGGCCGCCGGAACAGCTTCGCCCACGCCCGCTTGATCCCCTCCCACAGCGCGACGACGATGTGCCCGCCGTCGAGCGGCAGCAGCGGGATCAGGTTGAAGACGAAGAGCGCGACGTTGAGCGAGCCGAGAAGGCCGAGCAGCACGGCGAAGCGGTTGAGCACCGGAGCGTCCGTCGCGGCCACCTCGCCCGCGAGACGCCCGACGCCGACGACGCTCAGCGGCCCGTTCGGATCGCGTTCCCCTCCCGTCACGAGCGAGACCCCGACGTCCCACAGCCGCACCGGGAGCGTGACGATCAGCGAGCCGACCCGGGCGACGGTGTCCGCCGCCAGCTGGGGTCCGGCGGTCAGCGGCTGCTGCACGTAGCCCATCTGCGCGATCATCCCCGCGTAGCCGACCTCCTTCACGACGGGATCGCCGTCGTCGTCGAGCACCGGCTGCCCGCTCGCGTCCGTGATGGTGCGCTCCGCGGCGATGGGGGTGAGGGTCAGCGTCCGCTCGGTGCCGTCCCGGCGCACGATGAGGTCGAGGGGCTCGCCCGGTGAGGCCTGGACGATGGCGGTGGCCTCCGCGAAGGTCGACACCGGCTTCCCGTCGATCGACACGAGGACGTCGCCCGGCTGCACATCGGCCGCAGCGGCCGGGGACTCCGGATCGTCGGCCCCGCACTCGGTCGCCGTCGACGACGCGGGGACCACGCACTCGTTCACCGCCGCGACCGTCGTGGTGCCCTGCTGCACGCCGATCCCGCTGACGAGGACCGTGAAGATCACCACGGCCAGCACGAGATTCATGAGCGGTCCGCCGAGCATCACGATCACGCGCTTCCACACCGGCAGCTTGTAGAAGACCCGGTCCTCGGCGCCTTCCGCGATGGTCTCGTCGTTGGCCGAGCGCGCGTCCTGGATGAGCGTGCGGAACGCCCCGGACGCGGGCCCGCTGTCTTTCGACGACGGATACATCCCCGACATGGAAATGAAGCCGCCCAGGGGCAGGAGCTTGAAGCCGTACTCCGTCTCGCCGATCCGCTTCGACCACAGGCGCGGCCCGAAGCCGATCATGTATTGGCCGACACGCACGCCGAAGAGCTTCGCGGGGACGAGGTGGCCGACCTCGTGCAGACCGATCGAGAGGCCGAGGCCGATCAGCATGAACACGATGCCGCCCAGATAGAGCAGGAATTCCACGAGCCCACGCTACTGCCCGCCGCCTAGGAATCCGCCCGGCTCGCGCAGCGTCGCTAGGCTGGCACGATGACGTCCCGGCAGCTGCGCTTCCTCCGCGCCGCCGCCGTGTCCGCGATCGCCACGCTCCTCGCGGCCGTCTCCCACACGCTCGCCGGCGGGGCCGCCCCGCACCCGCTGCTCATCGCCGCCGTCGCGACGCTCTTCGTGCCGCTCTCCGCCGCCGTGGTCGGCCGGCGGTCCTCGCGCGCCCGAGTCGCGGTGGCCGTGGTCCTGGCGCAGGGCGCGTTCCACCTGCTCTTCCAGCTCCTGGGGGCGCCCACCGCCGAGGAGGCGCCGGGACTCGGCGTCCACTCCCACCACCTCGACCTGAGCGCACTCGGCCCGCTGTCACCGGCCGCAGGGCCAGGAGCGCTGATGCTGTCGGCGCACCTCGTCGCCGCCCTGCTGACGACGGTGCTGCTGTGGCATGGCGAGAGCGTGCTGCGCACGATCGCCCGCTGGTTCCAGGCCGCCCTCCGACGCACGGCGACGCCCGCCTCCACGCCGCCCGCTCCCCCGCGTCCTCTGCGCTCCGCCCTCCTCCCTCCGCTCGACGTCGCGACGACCGCCGTGGTCTCGCGACGCGGTCCTCCGCTGCTCGTCGGCGGCTGAGCCGCCCCTCGATCCGGCCGTCGCCGTTCGACGGCCCATCCTTCCGGGCTGCGCTGTTCCGGCGCGCCCGCACACGAGCATCTGGAGACCCCATGTCGAACACCACCATCCGTCCCCGTCGTCCGCGCCGCACCCTCCTCGGAGCCACCGGCGTCGTCGGCGGACTCGCCCTCGCCCTCGCCGTCCCCGCGATGGCCGGGGCGCACGTCAGCGTCAGCCCGGACGAGCTCGCCGCGGGCGACCACGGCGTGCTGACCTTCTCGTTCTCGCACGGCTGCGGCACCTCGCCCACCACCGCCCTGCGCATCACCATGCCGGACGGTCTCGCCTCGGTAGCCCCCACGCTCGACGGCGACTGGACCATCCAGGTCGAGCGCGGCGACGACGGTCTCGTGAGCGCCGTCACGTACACCGCCCTCACGCCGGTGCCGACCGACCTGCGCGGCGCCGTGAGCATGTCGGTGGGCCTGGATGAGGACACGCCCGAAACGCTCGCCTTCCCGGTGGTCCAGCAGTGCGTGGACGGCGCGACCGAGTGGACGCAGCTCGCCGAGAAGGGTGAGGACCCGCACGACCTCGACTCCCCCGCGCCTGTCGTGACGGTCACGGACGGCACCGCGGACGGTCACGGCACGAGCGCCGCGCCGCAGCCCGCGACGGCGGACGACGGCGACGACGCGCTGGGCATCGCGCTGGGTGCCGGCGGTCT
>NZ_RBLT01000050.1:0-14877 GCF_003989315.1 Microbacterium sp. HSID17254 | reverse complement strand
GGCGGTCGTCGCGGGGACCGCGCCCGTCTGCCCGCCGTGGGTCTGCCAGAGCGCCGCGGCCTCCGCACGCCGTCGGCGCTCGAGGACCGGGTCGGCGACGGGGATCGCCGCCATGAGCCCGCGCGTGTACTCGTGCTGCGGATTCGCGAAGAGCGCGTCGCGCGCGCCGATCTCGACGATGCGGCCCTGCTGCATCACGGCGACCGTCGAGGACATGTACCGGATCACCGCCAGGTCGTGGCTGATGAAGAGGTAGGTGAGGCCGAGCTCGGCCTGCAGCTCCCGGAGCAGATTGAGCACCTGCGCCTGGATCGACACGTCGAGCGCCGACACCGATTCGTCGAGCACGAGGAAGTCCGGCTCCAGCACGAGCGACCGGGCGATGGAGACGCGCTGGCACTGTCCGCCGGACATCGAGCGCGGCAGCCGGTGCGCGAACTCCTCGTCCAGGCGCACGCGGTGCATGGTCTCGCGCACCTTCTCGGCGCGGGAGGCCCGGGTGCCGATGCCGTGAGCGCGCAGCGGCGCCTCGATGATCTGCGCGACGGTCTGCCGCCGGTTCAGGGCCGAGAACGGGTCCTGGAACACCATCTGCATGCGCTTGCGCAGCCGCCGCAGCTCCTCGCCGCCGAGGTCGTGCGGACGCTGCCCGTCGAAGACGACCGTCCCGCCGTCGATGCCGCCGAGCGCGAGCACGGCCTTCGACACGGTCGACTTGCCGGAGCCCGACTCGCCGACGAGCCCGACCGTCTCGCCGCGCCGGATCTGGAACGACACGTCGTCGACCGCGGTCACCCGGCGTCCGGAGCCGAGCGTGAACACCTTCGACACGCCCTGCACGTCCACCAGGACGTCGCCGGACTCCCGCGCCCGATCCACCGCGCTGATCGACCCGGCCTCGGCGAGCGGCTCCGTCCCGCGTTCGAGCACCTCCGCGGCGGTGCGGATGGGCTGCTGCACGTCCACCGTGAGGTCGACGACCGCGCCGAGGAGCGCCTGCGTGTACGGGTGCTCCGGGGCGGCGTAGATGCGGTCGACCGGGCCCTCCTCGACCACGCGCCCGTGCCGCATCACGTGGATGCGCTCGCAGAACCCGGCGGCGACGCCGAGGTCGTGCGTGATGAGCACGACCGCAGTCCCGTGGTCCTCCGCGAGCCGGTCGAGGAGGTCGATGATCCGGGACTGCGTCGTGACGTCGAGGGCCGTGGTCGGCTCGTCCGCGATGAGCACGGCGGGCCGGGACGACATGGCCATCGCGATCATGACGCGCTGCCGCATCCCGCCGGAGAACTCGTGCGGGTACTGGCCCAGACGCTCCTCGGGCAGCGGCACCCCGACCTCGGTCAGCAGCTCGACGGCCCTGGCGCGGGCGGCCGCCGCCGAGACCCGGTCGTGCAGCCGGATCGCCTCGACGAGCTGGTGCCCGATCGTGCGGACCGGGTTCAGCGACGACATCGGGTCCTGGTAGACCATCGCGATCTCGCCGCCGCGCACGCGGGTCATCTCCCGCGGGCTCAGCGTGAGCAGCTCACGGTCGCGCAGCCGGATGCTGCCGCCGAGGGTCGCCCCGTCGTTCAGCCGCATGATCGACAGCGCCGTGAGCGACTTGCCGGAGCCGGATTCGCCGACGAGGCCGATGCGCTCCCCGGGCCGCACCGCGAACGTGATGCCCTGGACGGGCATGACGTCCCCATAGGAGACGGTGAGGTCCTGCACCTGCAGGACGGGCATGAGGTCGGTCATCGGCCCCTCCCCTTCCGATCGCCGCCGAACTGGTCGGCGAGCACGTTGAGCAGCCAGATGGTGACGAAGATGAACAGGGCGGGGAACAGCACGTATCCGATGGACTGGTACATCTTCTGGTAGCCCTGCTGCACGAGCGTGCCCCAGGTGGCCTCGGGCGGCGCGATGCCGAGCCCGACGAAGCTCATCGACGCCTCCAGGAGGATCGCGTTGGCGGCGTTGATGGCCGCCTGCACGATGATCGGCCCCTTGGCGTTCGGGAGCACCTCGGCGAAGAGTAGCCGGCGCCGGGTCGAGCCGAACGCCACCGCGGCCGTGAAGTAGTCCTCCTGCAGTTCGCTGAGCACCGACGACCGCACGAGCCGCGCGGTGGTCGGCGTGAGGAGCACCCCGATGATGACGGCGAGCTTGACGGGGTCGGCGCCGAAGGCGGAGATGAAGACGAGCGCGAAGAGGATCTGCGGGATCGCCATGACCGTGTCGGCGAGGCGCATGAGGATCTCGTCGACCCAGCCGCGGGCGAACGCCGCCGCCATTCCCCAGGCGATGCCGAGGACCATGGCCACGAGCGTCGCGCCCCCGGCGATGAACACGGTGAGCTGGCCGCCGTAGAGCACGCGGCTGAAGAGGTCGCGGCCCAGCTCGTCGGTCCCGAAGAGGTGCGCCGCCGAGGGACCGGCGAACCGGTCGGACGACTGCGCCGCGGGGTCGTACGGGGCCAGGAGCGGGGCGAGCACGCAGATCAGCACGATCAGCGCAAGAAGTGCCACCGGAATCCGCGACGCGAACGCGATTCTGCGATGGGGACGCGCGGAGCGCAGCGCGAGGGTGAGGGTGTCAGCCACGGCTGCTCCTTGCACGAAGACGCGGATCGAGCACCCCGTAGAGGAGGTCGACGATGAGCGTGGTGAGGATGAACATCGCGGAGATCAGCAGCACGACCGACTGCAGCACCGCGTAGTCCCGCTTGAAGACCGCGTCGATCGCGAGCGACCCGAGCCCGGGGACGCCGAACACGTACTCCACGATCACCACGCCGCCCAGGGTGTAGCCGACGATCAGGCCGAGCATGGTGAGCCCGGGGATCAGGGCGTTGCGGAGCGCGTGGCCGAGCACGACGCCACTCGCCGACTGTCCCTTGCCCTTCGCGGTGCGGATGTAGGGGGCGTCCAGCACCTCGACCATCGAGGCCCGGAGGAACCGCATGAGCAGCGGCGCCGCCGCGAAGGCGAGGGTGAGACCGGGGAGGATCATGCGCACGAGGTTCTCGGCGGGGTCCTCCGCGAACGGCGTGTAGCCGCGGGCCGGCAGCACCTTGAGCTGCACGGCGAACACGACGATGAGCACGATGCCGATGAGGAACTGCGGAAGGGCCATGCCCGCGGTCGAGATCGCGGTGAGCACCCGGTCGACCACGCCGAGCGGACGCAGCGAGGCGAACACGGCGGCCGGGGTGGCGATGAGCACGGCCAGGAGCACGCCGATGAGCGTGAGCTCCAGCGTCGCGGGCAGGCGCTGGGCGATGAGCTCCGTCACCGAGTACTGGTTGAAGTAGGACTGACCGAAGTCGCCCGTGAAGACGCCGCCGATCCAGCGCAGGTACTGCTCGATGACGGGGGCGTCGAGGCCGGCCTCCTCCCGGAGCCGGGCGATGGTCTCGGCATCCACCCCCGGCGTCGAGCCGAGGCGGGTGATGACGGGGTCGCCCGGCAGCAGCCGGAGGACGACGAAGACGAGGAGCGAGGTGGCGATCAGCATCGCGATGCTGATCGCCACCCGCCGGAGGACGGAGAGGGCCACGTCAGCCCTTCAGCTGCGCGCCCTCGAGGTGCAGCTGTCCGCCGCCCTCGACCCACACGCCGTCGACCGCCGTGCTGGTGGCGGTGACGACCGTCGACTGCAGGGGCACGATGAGCGGCACCTGCTCGTTGATGATGGTCTGCACGGTGCCCCACTTCGCGGCCCGGGCGGTCTCGTCCGGCTCGGCCACGGCGTCGGCGAACGCCGTCTGGAAGTCGGGGTCGACCCAGTTGCACTCGCACCGCCCCTCCAGGTAGAAGTTCAGCGAGTAGGCCGGCTCGGGCGGGGTGGACTGGAAGTTCGGCACGATGTACCCGGGGTAGCTCTTGCCCGCGGGGTAGAACGCGTCGACCCAGGTGCCGATGTCGTTGTTGTCGATGGTCAGCGTGATGCCGATCTCCTTCAGGCTCGCCTGCAGGATCTCGCCACTCGTGTTCCACTCGGGGTACTGTCCGGCCACGCCCCACCAGGTGAGCGTGCTGCCCTCGGTCACCCCGGCCTCGGCGAACAGCTCCTTCGCCTTGTCCAGGTCGTAGGAGTAGTCGGTCAGCTCGCCGCCGAACCACGGGTTCACCTCGCCGAGCGCGTTGTTCGTCGGCGAGACCGTGCCCTGGCCGTAGTAGGCGGCGTCGAGGATGGCCTCGCGGTCGGTCGCGTACGCGAGGGCCTGCCGGGCGCGCACGTCGTCGAAGGGCGGCGACGTCGTGTCGATCTCCCACGACGGCCACTGGCTCGGGTTCTCGGGCTTCACCAGGGCGATGTCGCCGCCCTCCAGACCCGCCACGTCGCCCTGTGGCACGGACCACAGCACGTCGATGTCGCCGGAACGCAGACCGGTGACGGCGGCGGTGGACTCGGCGGCCTTCACGATCGTGATCTCGTCGAGCGCCGGAGCCTCGCCGAAGTACTCCGGGTTGGGGACGAGCGTGAGGCTGTCGTCCGGAGTGAAGGCGTCCACGACGTACGGACCGGTGCCGATGGGCTCCTTGTCGATGGTGTCGAGTGCGTCGACGTCGATCATCTTCACCCAGACGATGCCCGCGGGGAAGGTCGCGATGGGCTCGGACAGCGTCACCACGACGGTCTTCTCGTCCGGCGCGGTGACGTCGGTGACCATCGAGATCTTGTTCTTCTCCTGCGTCGCCGTGTCCGGGTCGAGGTAGTAGTCGAACGCGGCCACCGCGTCGTCGGCGGTGAAGTCCTCGCCGTTCGAGAACGTCACGCCGTCGCGGAGCGTGAAGGTCCAGGTCTTCTGGTCATCCGACGCCTCCCAGCTCTCGGCGAGATCGCCGACGACCTCGCCGGACTCGTCGGTCTTGGTGAGGCCGTTCCACAGCAGCGGGAACAGCACCTCCTCCCACGCGAACGTGCGGATGGCGGGATTGAGCTGCGGGATGCCCTGCGCGGCGGCGACGGTGAGGGTGCCGCCGTCCTGCGCCTGGCCGTCGGGGGTGGATGAGGTGCTGCAACCAGCGGTGATGAGCGCGGCGGTCAGCAGCATCGCTGCTCCGCCGAGCCGAACACGACGACGCGACATGGGTGCCTCCAAGGTCGGGTGGTGCTTCGGGTAAGGGTGTTGCGCTATAGCATGTAGCAAAAGGCAAACGGCGTCTAGAGCGAACCGGGCCGGCGGGGTCACGTTCTCGTCACGACCGCCGGCCCGAACCGGTCACCGGCGGGCGCTGGACGCTTCGACGGCGAGCGCGGGCGCCGTCGTGAAGTCCGTGCGGCGGCTGAGCACGAAGGCGATCGTCGCTCCGAGCAGCGTGAGCCCCGAGATGAGGAGCAGGCCCCACACCGCCGACCCCGTGGTCTCGCTGATCCAGCCGATCGCGTAGGGTCCCGCGAAGCCGGCGAGGTTGCCGACCGAGTTGATGAAGGCGAGGCCGGCCGCGGCCGCCGTGCCGGTGAGCACCATGGGCGGCAGGCTCCAGAACAGCGGGGTGGTCGAGAAGAGCGCCGACATCCCGACGCACAGCGCGGCGAGCGCGAGCACCGGCGTGCCCTGCGCCGCGACCGCCGCGATGAGCGACAGGGCGGTGATGCTGAGCGTGATGCCGATCTGCAGCGGGATGTTGCCCTGCTTCCGGGCGGCGCGCTCCCACGGCAGCATCACGAGGGCCGCGCACAGGTTCGGCGGCGCCACGAGCCAGCCGGTGGTGGCGTTCGAGAAGTCGCCCATGCTCTTCACGATCGTCGGCAGCCACATCCCCAGCCCGTAGGCACCGAACACGACGCCGAAGAAGAGCACGATGAGCGTCCAGAGGCGGCCGTTGCGGAAGACCTCGCCCAGCCGCAGGCGTCCGTGCCGCTGCTCGGTCGCCTGGGTCTCGGCGGCGAGCGTGTCGGTGATCCAGCGCTGCTCGGCGGGGGTCAGCCAGCGCGCGTCCTGGGGGCGGTCGGGGAGCCAGAAGAACACGACGAACGCGAGGAGCACGGCCGGGACGCCCTGCAGCAGGAAGACGAGCTGCCAGCCCTCGAGCCCCCACAGCCCGTGCAGCTCCAGCATCCAGCCGGACAGCGGCGCGGCGACCGCGTTGGCGATCGGGTTGGAGAGCACGAAGACGGCGAGCACCTGCGTGCGGTACTGCCGCGGGAACCACAGCGTGAGGTAGAGCAGCACGCCGGGGAAGAACCCGGCCTCCGCGATACCGAGGATGAAGCGCGCGATCGCGAACTGGGTCGCGTCCTGCACGAACGCGGTCAGCGCCGCGACGATGCCCCACGAGATCATGATGCGGGCGATCCACTTGCGGGCGCCGAACTTCTCCAGGAGCAGGTTGCTCGGCACCTCGAACAGCAGGTAGCCGATGAAGAAGATGCCCGCCGCGAAGCCGAAGGCGGCCTCGGTGATCTGGAGGGCGGCCGTCATCTCGAGCTTCGCGAAGCCGGCGTTGTTCCGGTCGATGTAGGCGACGAGGTAGAGCAGGCCGAGGAACGGACCGAGTCTCCAGATCGCCTTCTTCATCGCGGCGGCTCCCACCGCATCCTCCGCGGCGCGCGCCTGCGCGAGGGTCTCTCTGCCGGACATGACAACTCCTTCGTCATCGGTTTCGGGTTTTGCTATAGCATCTAGCACCGCGCGGCTCCTGTCCAGTCCCCCGCTCATGCCATAGCATCGACCGAGCGAAGGAGCCCCCGCTCGACGAGCACCGGGCCGCGCGAGATCGAGAAGGGCCCCGGATGCGCAGCGTGTCGGATCAGAACATCGCCGAGCAGGTCACGGACGAGCTGCGGGCGGCGATCCACTCCGGAGAGCTCGCCCCCGGCGAGCGGCTCGTGGAGCGCAAGCTCGCCGACCGTCTCGGCGTCAGCCACATCCCCGTGCGCGAGGCCCTGACCCGGCTCGCCGAGGAGCGCCTCATCACCCGCGAGCCCCGCCGCGGCGCCCGCGTCGCCCAGCTCAGCGCGCAGGACCTGGAGGAGATCTCGAGCCTGCGGATCGTGCTGGAGCAGTTCATGGCGATCCGGGTCCAGGAGCGGTGGAACGACGAGTCGGCGGCCCGGCTGGAAGCGATCATCCAGGCCATGGCGGCGGCGGCGCCGGGCGATGTGGCCGAGGTCCTGCGCCAGGACCGCCTCTTCCACGAGACCCTCGCCGACCTCGCCGAGCACCGGTTCCTCGACGAGCTCAGCGCCCAGCTCCGTGGCCGGATCGCCGGGTTCATCCAGGCGGCCAACTCCGCCCTCGACCCCGCCGAGCAGGAGGAGCACGTGCGCAGCCACCAGCAGATCGTCGACGCCATCGCGACCGGCGATCCGGAGCAGGCGCGCGCCGTGATCGCCGAGCACGTGACCAGGGCCGTCCGTCGCATCACGCCGTCGGCCGAATGAGCGCCGTGGCCGCGCGCACCATCGTCCTGACCGGAGCCTCGGACGGGATCGGAGCCGCCGCCGCCCGCCAGCTCGCCGGATCCCCGCACCGCCTGCTCCTCGTGGGCCGTTCGCCCGACAAGATGCGGGCCGTCGCGGACGAGACCGGCGCGGAGTGGTTCACCGCCGACTTCGCGCGCCTGGACGACGTGCGCGCGCTCGCCGCCCAGCTCGCGGACGCCGTGGGTGCAGCGGGCATCGACGTGCTGGCCAACAACGCCGGCGGCATCTTCGGCGACCGCACCCCCACGGTCGACGGGCACGAGAAGACGATGCAGGTGAACCACCTCGCCCCGTTCCTGCTGACGAACCTCCTGCTCCCGCAGCTGCTCGCCGCCCGCGGCGCGGTCGTGAACACCTCCAGCGTCGCGCATCGCCTCTTCGGGCATCTCGACGTCGACGATCTCGACAACACCCGCCGGCACTCCCCGAACAAGGCCTACGGCGACGCCAAGCTCGCCAACGTCCTGATGGCGAAGAGCCTGCACGAGAAGTTCCATGCGCAGGGGCTCAGCGCGGTGGCCTTCCACCCCGGCACCGTGGCGACGAACTTCGCCGCCGAGTCGTCGAGCATCATGCGCCTCGTCTACCGCACCCCGCTGCGCCGCCTCGTCCTCATCGGCAGCGACCGCGGCGGCGCGACGCTGCGCTGGTTCCTCGAGGGAACGCCGGGCGAGACCTGGGCCTCCGGCGGCTACTACGACGAGCGCGTCCTCAGCACCCGCGTGAACCCGCAGGTGCACGACCCCGCTCTCGCCGAGGCCCTCTGGCAGCGCAGCGCCGCGCTCGTCGGCGTGGCCGGGTACTGAGCGCCGTCTACGCTGGGGCGATGGCGCGCCTCGACTGGACCCAGCTCCCTCCCGCTCTCCGAGGCCGGATCGAGGAGTTCGCCGGTTCCCCGGTGGCCCGGGCGCAGTCGCAGGACGGCGGCTTCTCCGCGGGACTGGCCTCACGGCTGACCTTCGCCGACGGACGGCGGCTGTTCGTCAAGGCGGTGCAGGAGTCCGCGGAAGGCACGTTCGCGCTCTACGTGCGGGAGGCCGAGGTGCTCGGCGCGATTCCCCGCTCCCTCCCCGCCGCGCACCTCGTCGACGCCTTCACCGCGGACGGGTGGGCGGTGCTTCTCATCGAAGACGTCGAGGGTCGTCATCCGGAACGCTCGGCCACCGCGCCCGACACCGCGCACATCCTGGATGCGATCGCCGCCCTGGCCACCGCCGAGGCGCCGCGCACGCTTCCCCGCCTCGCCGACGAGCTGCACGACGACTCCGGATCCTGGCGGCGGCTCGAGGAGGCCGGGCTCCTGGAGACGACCACGCCGTGGTGTGCGCAGAACGTCGACCTCCTCCGCGCGGCGGCGGAACGCGTGGGCACCGCGGTCGCGGGCGATCGGCTCCTGCACGCCGACCTCCGGGCCGACAACATCCTCATCGAGGCCTCCGGCCGCGCACGGCTGCTCGACTGGCCGTGGGCGGCCCGCGGCGCGGGGTGGGAGGACGCCCTCCTCTACCTGCTCGACCTCCGCGTCGAGGACGCCGCAGCCGAGGTCGGCCCCCTGCTCGATCACCCGGCCTTCGCCGGGTCCACCACGGAGGACCACATCGCCCTCCTGTCCGCCGCGGGCGGCGCCTGGTTCGAGAAGTGCCGTCTTCCCGCGCCGGACGGGATGACGACCCTCCGCGACTTCCAGCGCCGGGAAGCGGTCATCGCCACCGACTGGATCGCCGAGCTCGTCCGCTGATCGCCCCCGAGGCGGGGGCCTCGGCCGTCACCCCTCGGGCTGCGCGCCCGACTCGCCCGCGTGGACTCGTTCGCCCTGTCGGCCGAACAGGCTGAGCACCTCGGCGGGCTCCCCGTCCGCGCTCCCGAACCAGTGCGGCACGTGCGTGTCGAACTCGGCGACCTCACCGGCTGCCATGCGCAGATCGCGCGTGCCGAGGATCAACCGCATGGTGCCGCTGAGCACGTAGAGCCATTCGCGCCCCTCGTGCGCCCGGGGACGCGGATTCACCTGACTCCCCGGGATGAGGATCTTCCAGGCCTGGACCGGACCGGCGTGCGGGGTCAGCGGCACGACGATCCGGCCGTGCACGCGGCGCGGCTTCAATCGCACGCGCGGATCGCCGACGTCGGGCGCCCCGACGAGGTCGTCCAACGGCACCCGGTGGGCGCGGGCGAGCGGGAGGAGAAGCTCGAGGCTCGGTCGGCGTTGCCCGGTCTCCAACCGCGAGAGCGTGCTCGTGGAGATCCCCGTGGCGTCGGCCAGGTCGGTCAGCGTCATCCCCCGCTGCTTCCGGAGCCACCGCAACCGCGGGCCCACGCCGTCGAGCGTCGCGTCGATCTCGTCCCCTTGCACGTCCTCAGTCTGGCCGCATTTCCCAGGAGCAGCAAAGAAGTTTGCCGGCCCGGCACCTCCGGGGCGACTCTCCTGGCATGAAGAGATTCGATGTGCTCATCGTCGGCGGCGGTGCCGCCGGCCTCAGCGCCGCCCTGGTCCTGCTCCGCGCCCGACGCACGGTCGCGATCGTCGATGCGGGGGAGCCCCGCAACGCCCCCGCGGCGCACCTGCACGGCTTCCTCTCCCGGGACGGCGCCGCGCCCGCTGCGCTGCTCGCGAGCGGTCGCGACGAGGTCGCGGGCTACGGAGGCACGATCATCGACGGACGCGTCGCCGAGCTGTCCCCGGGCTTCACGGCCACCCTCGACGACGGGCGACGGCTGGAAGCCCGACGGGTGCTGGTCACCACGGGCCTGCGCGACGAGATCCCCGACATCCCTCGTCTGCGGGAGCGCTGGGGGCGCGATGTGCTGCACTGCCCGTACTGCCACGGGTACGAGGTGCGGGATCGCGCTCTCGGGGTGATCGGCGGCACGGCTGCGTCGGTCGCCCACGCGCTCCTCATCGCCCAGTGGTCCGCCGACGTCGTCTACTTCCCCCACACCCGGCCGCTCACGGACGACGAGCGGGAACGTCTCGACGCGCGCGGCGTCCGGGTGCATCCGGGCGAGGTCTCCCGCCTCATCGTCGAGGCCGACCGCCTCCAGAGCGTGGAGCTGAGCGACGGCACGCACGTCGAGCGCGCCGCGGTGTTCGTCCGCCCCGAGATGCGCGCTCACGACGCCCTCCTCCACGTTCTCGGCTGCGAGACCGACGAGAACGGGTGGGTCCGGCACGATGCCGGCGGGCGCACGAGCGTGCCAGGGGTCTCCGTCGCCGGGAACGTCGCCGATCCGCGCGCGCAGCTCATCACCGCGGCCGGGCAGGGCTCCGCCGCCGCGATCGCTCTCAACGCCGACCTCACCGACGACGACCTCGCCGCCCAGCTCGCGACCCACCGCGGCGCCTGACCCCCGAGAGAGAAGGAACACAGCAATGTCCACAGCACCCGCCCCGACAGCGACCCCCGTCCCCCCGCCCACGCAGCACCAGCTCGCGCTGATGATCTGGATCGCCGTCTTCCCGACCCTCACGGTCTTGAACCTCGTCCTCGCCGCGCCGCTTTCCGGACTCCCGATCGTCGTGCGCACGCTGGTGCTCGTCACCATCGCCGTCCCCCTCGTGATCTACCTGGAGATGCCGCTGCTGCACCGCGTCCGCCCCCGGATCCACGGTCTTGTGACGGCGCGTCGGCGAAGGTAACGTTCTCCCGTTCCTGACGAGAGAAGGCGACGATGCCCCGGACAGATCGACCCCGTTCCACGACGTCCGTGTGGCGCCGCAAGCCCGTCAGCGACATGACGGAGGAGTCGGGCGGGAGCGGTCTGTTCCGGACGCTCGGGCTCTGGCAGCTCACCGCGATCGGCGTGGGCGGCATCGTCGGCGTCGGGATCTTCTCGCTCGCCGGGCTCGTCGCCCACGGCGATGCGACGACTCCCGCCGTGGGCCCCGCCGTCGTCCTCTCCTTCCTCATCGCCGGGCTCGCGTCGGCAGCGGCCGCGCTGTCGTACGCGGAGTTCGCCGGCATGATCCCGCGGGCCGGTTCCGCCTACAGCTACGGCTACGTCGCGCTCGGCGAGCTCGTCGGCTGGTTCATCGGCTGGGACCTGCTCCTGGAGTACGTCGCCATCGTCGCCGTCGTCGCGATCGGCATCTCCGGCTATCTGGACGCGTTCCTCTCCGGATTCGGGCTGGAGCTGCCGACCGCGATCACGGAGACCGCCGACCAGCCAGGGGGTGTGGTCAACATCCCGGCCATCCTCATCTGCCTGTTCGTGACGTTCCTGCTGAGCCGCGGCACCCGCACGTTCGGCCGCTTCGAACTCGTCGCCGTGGCCATCAAGATCCTCCTCGTGGTGTTCATCGTCGTCCTCGGCGTCTTCTTCATCGACCCCGCCAACTACGACCCCTTCCTGCCGAACGGCTTCGGCCCCGTCTTCACAGGTGCCGCGACGGTGTTCTTCGCGGTGTTCGGCTACGACGCGATGAGCACGGCCGCCGAGGAGGCGAAGGACGGGCGTCGGCACATGCCGAAGGCGATCATCCTGTCCCTCGTGATCGCCATGGTGCTCTATGTCGCCGCGACGCTCGTGCTCACGGGCATGCAGAACTACCAGGACATCGATCCGAAGGCGGGCTTCGCCTCGGCGTTCACGGGTGTGGGGCTCCCGGTCGTGGCTTCCGTGATCTCGGTGTTCGCCGTCGTGTCGATCCTCACCGTCATGCTCACGTTCCTGCTCGGCGCCACCCGGGTGTGGTTCAGCATGAGCCGCGACGGACTGCTCCCCGGCTGGTTCGCGCGGGTCGACCGCCGCGGCGTCCCGCAGCGGGTCACCTGGATCGCCGGGCTGGGCGCGGCGTTCTTCGCGGGCGTGTTCCCCATCCGCGCCGTCGCCGACCTCACGAACATCGGCATCCTCGCCGCCTTCGTCGTCGTCTGCATCGCCGTGATCGTGTTCCGCTACACCAAGCCGGATGCGCCCCGGACGTTCCGGCTGCCGTTCATGCCCGTGGTCCCGATCGTCGGCGTGGGCTTCTCGCTCTTCCTCATCTCGCAGCTCCACCCCGAGACGTGGCTCCGGTTCGGGGTCTGGCTCGTGATCGGACTCGTCGTGTACTTCGCCTACAGCCGTCGGCACTCGCTCCTGAACCCGGACAGCCCCCGGCACCGCCCGGGCACGACTTCGGAGACCCCCGGCGACACGCCGTAGACGGGGCCGAGGAGGCGGCGGGTCGCGCCGCAGCTCCGAAGTCGTGCCCGGCGGGATCAGCCGACGACGAGGTTGGCGGTGTCGACGACGCGGTCGCCCTCGGCGGGGAACGCCGTGCGGGTGACGCCGGCCTCCACGTTGCCGGTGTGCAGCAGCGTCGACCCGGCCCCGAACGCGTCGTCGCGGAGCTCCAGGGCGCCGCCCTCGAACCGGTTGCCGACCGCGCGGTAGTGGGTCGCTCCGCTCGTCACGGCGACGTGCGTGGTCGCCCCCTCGGCGCGGAACGTGCTGTCGGAGAGGGTCAGGTGCAGCTCGCCCGCACCCGACCGCGACACCGTCGTCCCGCCCTTCGCCGACACCTCGGATCCCGCGATCTCGACGACCTGACGGTCCTTTCCGGCGGCCGCGATGCGGGCGTTGCGGAGCGTGGAGCCTTCGACGCGCAGCTTCGCCGTCGCCGAGGCGATGGGGGCGGCATCGTCGGCGCCGGAGAGGGTCGAGCCGCGGAAGGTGACCGCACCCGGACCGTTGATCTTCATGCCACCGACGCGGTCAAGCACCGTGTCGACGAAGGTCACCGGCGTCGTCACCGTCGCGTTGGTGAGCTCGCCGGGAGCGACGAACGTGAAGTGCGAGTCGGCGATCACGGTCGGCCGGGCGGAGTTGTCGGAGGCCTGGGTGATGATGAGCGTGTCCGAGGCGGTGCAGCCGCGCAGCTGCGCGCCGTCCGCGTTGATCCACAGCATCCCGGAGCCCGCGAGCGAGGGCTTGCCGATCACCTGCACGTCCTCCAGCGTCAGGTCGGTGATGCGCACGCGCGCGACGAACCACGAGCACACGTGCTTGCGGACGGTGATGCGCTTGGCCGCCGAGCCCCACGCCGCCCCGGAGTTCGCGAAGGTCATGAGACCGGAGTTGCCCGTGTAGGTGAGGTCGTGCTCGTACTGGCCGTGCGTGACGAAGGGACCCTGGTCGTCGCCGTCGCCGTGGCAGTTCTCCACGAGGCAGTAGGCGCTCGCGGTGAAGTCGTTGAGGTGCCGGGCGTTGGCGGTGTGGCAGTTGGCGACATACCCGTACAGGCAGTAGATCTGCTGCGTCAGGTAGCCGGCTCCACCCCACGTGACGGAGGTCGGGTTCTTCAGCGTGCAGCTCTCCGTGGTGAAGTACGTGTTCCACCGGCGCTGGATCAGCGGCCAGAAGGTCGCCGTGCCGTCGATGTGGTCCACGTCGCAGCGCACCGCGTACTCGAAGGCCAGCGGGTGCGACCCCGTGTACTCGTCCGTCCCCTTGCCGAGGAACTTCAAGTTCGACACCGTCACGTCCTGCACCGGCTTCACGTGCCGCCAGGTCATCGTGCGGTCCTTGCCGAGCGGCCAGCCGTTCTTGTAGTTCACGCGGATGTGCCGACCGTCGACGATCTGGGTCACCTGGACCAGCCGCTGCAGCTCGCGCTCCCAGCGACCAGACAGCGCGTTGACCTCGGCGGCGTACCACTCCCCGACCGCGAAGAACGACGAGTCGGCGACGGGGAAGATGTCGGCGAGGTCGGGCACGTCCTCGCCGAGCTTCGCCTCCTGCACCGCGTCGGTCACCTCGCCGCGGAAGAACATGACGGCCGCGAAGGGGTCGTCCTTCCCGGCGTTCTCGATGCCCTCGGTCGTCATCAGGTGATTCCCGAAGTCGAACGCGATGTTGGACCGGGAGAACTTATGGCGGCGGACGAAGTTGAGGTCGGTGTGCGCCTCCACGCGCCGCACCCGGGCGTCGCCCACCATCGCGTCGAGCGCGTCGTCCGCGGGCGCGGAGGCGTCCATGATGCCGAACTTCCGGAAGTCGACCGTGCCGTCGTGCACGAGCACCCAGGCGCCGCCCTTCGGCCCCGCGAGCACCGTGCCGCCGTTGGCCGCGGGGGCGTCCTTCTTCACGAAGCGGTACAGCCCGTCACCGCCGTCGCCGGGGGCCGCGTAGCCGCTCGTGCGCACGAGGTCGCCGTCCTTGCCCTTGCGCGTCGCGAGGGCGGTGGCGACGCCTCCGTGCGCGACGTTCTTCGAGCCCGACGACTCCTGCGGCACGACGGGTCCGGCGGCCTGGGCGGCGGCGGGGGCGCCGATCGCGGCGACCCCGCCCAGGGCGGCGGCGCCGAAACCGGCGAGCAGCATCCGTCGACTGCGCATCGCCGCGGTCTCGGTGGTGGTGTCCAGCTGGGTCATGCTCATCCTCCTTGCGGCGTCCTCGCCGCGGTCAGGCGTCCGGCCCTCGGCCGGATCGCGGTCACCGATCAGTCCCCGATCCCCAGCGCTCTCCGAGCGGATA
>NZ_RBLT01000049.1:0-16845 GCF_003989315.1 Microbacterium sp. HSID17254 | reverse complement strand
GTCCCGTCGTCGAGCAGTTCCTCCGCGAGCGCGGCGACGGTCGCCACGACGGCGGCGGGTCCCGCGCTCGCGGGAGTCGGCGCCGCGGCGGTGCGCAGCAGCGCGTCCGCCCGATCGGCGAGCGCCGCGGCCGTCTTGGTGCCGCCGATGTCGACGGCGAGGACGACCTCGCGCATCAGACGGCGACCGGAAGCAGACCGAGCTCGTCGAGGATCGTGCGGATGCCGGCGACGGCCTCCGGGGAGAGCGACTCCACCGTGTCGGCCATCGCCGCGTGGTCGATGATGCCGCGCGCGTGCATCGCCGCCTTGAACGCGCCGACGCCGGTGGCGTCGCCGGACAGCCCCTGCGGCTGGAACACGATGCCGAAGAGCCGGTTGATGCGCTCCTGCTCGGCCCGGGCGGTCGCCCAGTCACCGCGCTGCGCGGCCTCCCAGAGGCGCACGTAGCCCGCGGCCTCCACGTTCGCCAGGCCCGGGACGACCCCGGCGGCACCGACGAGGGCCATCGCGTCGACCACGACCTCGTGCCCGGTGAGCAGCTGCAGCGGGCGACCGGCGGCCTCGTTCGCCGCGATCAGTCGGCGGAATCCGACGTCGTCGCCGGAGGAATCCTTCACCCCCTGGATGACGCCCTCCCGGCCGAGCTGCACGAGCAGGTCGATGCCGAGCTTGGAGTGCACCCGCACCGGCACGTCGTAGGCCCAGAGCGGCACGTCGATCGCGGCGGCGATCGTCCGGAAGTGCGCGGCGACCTCGGCCGGGGAGTTCAGCGTGTACAGCGGCGCGGTGGTCACGATCGCCTGCGCGCCCGCGGCGACGAGCCGGCGGGCGGTCTCGATGATGCGCGGGGCCGTGAGCTCGATCGCGCCGGCGATGACGGGCACGCGTCCGGCGTTCGCGGCGACGATGGTCTGCAGCAACTCGACGCGCTGGTCGTCCGTGAAGTACGCCGTCTCCCCGGTGGAGCCGAGCGCGAACAGTCCGGAGACGCCCTCCCCGATCAGGCGCTCGACCAGGCGGGTGAGCGACGCGTGGTCGATCGTCCCGTCGGGGAGCAGCGGGGTGGCGACCGGCGGGACGACGCCGGAGAACGACAGGGCGGGAGCGGGGGAAGGCATAGGTGTTCCGTCTTTTCAGTGGTGGGGTTCGAGCAGCGAGGGCGCGGCGCCCAGCAGCGTGCGGGTGTAGGGGTCGGCGGGGTCGTCGAAGACCCGGGCGGCGTCGCCGTGCTCGACGACGCGGCCCTTGTTCATCACCGCGATCTCGTCGGAGAGGTAGCGGACCGTCTGGATGTCGTGGGAGATGAAGACCATGCCGAGCCCGAGCTGCTGCTTCAGGTCGGTCAGCAGGTTCAGGATCTGCGCGCGCACGGAGACGTCGAGGGCCGAGGTCGGCTCGTCCGCCACGATGACCTGGGGGTCGAGGACGAGGGCCCTGGCGATCGCGACCCGCTGCCGCTGGCCGCCGGAGAGCTGGCTGGGCAGCGCCTCCAGCGCCGACGACGGCAGCCCCACGAGCCCGATGAGGTCGCGCACCTTGCGCTCCCGGCTCGCCGGGGAACCGAGGCGATGCACCTGCAGCGGATCCAGCAGCGCGTCCCGCACCGTCATGCGGGCGTTCAGAGCCGTCGCCGGGTCCTGGAACACCACGGAGAGGATGCGCCCCAGGCGCTTGCGCACCGCGGGGGTGAAGGAGCGCACGGTCTCCCCGTCGAAGACGACCTGACCGCTCGTGGGCTTCTCGAGGCCGATCAGCACCTTCGCGGAGGTGGACTTGCCCGAGCCGGACTCGCCCACGATGCCCAGCGTCTGTCCGCGGCGGACCGTGAGCGAGACCCCGGCGAGCGCGTCGACGTAGTGCGGGCGGAACAACGACGAGCTGCGGGCCCGGTAGCGGACGCGCACGTCCTGCAGCTGGATGACGGGTTCGCTCATCGTCCTGCTCCGATCGGTTCGACGGGCGCATCGGCAGGATGCGCGGAGTAGTAGTGCTCGGTGCCGTCGATGTGCCGCCGCACGGGTTCCACTCCGGCGTACCGGGCGGGGTCCGCGGAGCGCGGCGCGAAGCGGTCGCCCTGCGGGAAGTCCCGCGGGGAGGGGACGACACCGGACACCTGGTGCAGGCGGTCGGAGCCGGCCTCGATCGAGAGCACCGCCCCGAGCAGGCCCTGGGTGTACTCGTGGACGGGCTGCGTGAGCACCTCGCGGGTGGTGCCCTGCTCCACGACCTGGCCCGCGTACATCACCGTGATCCGGTGCGAGAGCTCGGCGACGAGGGCGAGGTCGTGCGAGACGAACACCAGTGCGAACCCGAGCTCGCGCTGCAGCCGCATGAGCAGCTCCACGACCTGCGCCTGCACCGTCACGTCGAGGGCCGTGGTGGGCTCGTCGGCGATCACCAGCCGCGGGTCGCGGGTCAGGGCCATCGCGATGAGCACGCGCTGCCGCTGGCCGCCCGAGAGCTCGTGCGGGTACGAGGCGAGCGTGCGCTTCGGATCGAGACCGACGAGCTCCAGCAGCTCCTCGGCCGTGCGGGTGCCGCCGCGGGAGGTGAGCTGCTTCATCTGCGCGCGGATCAGCATCGCGGGGTTCAGCGAGCTCAGGGCGTCCTGGTAGATCATCGCGATGTCGTGGC
Source organism: Microbacterium sp. HSID17254 (assembly GCF_003989315.1). Classification (NCBI taxonomy): domain Bacteria; kingdom Bacillati; phylum Actinomycetota; class Actinomycetes; order Micrococcales; family Microbacteriaceae; genus Microbacterium; species Microbacterium sp. HSID17254. The sequence continues at coordinate 14,209 of NZ_RBLT01000049.1, read as the reverse complement.
CGCGCAGCGCGTTGCGCTCCTTCGGCGTCATCCGCAGCAGATCCTTCCCGTCGAACAGGATGCGCCCGCGGATGTCGGCCTTCGGATCGAGCAGCCCCATGATCGCCAGCGAGGTGATGGACTTGCCGCACCCCGACTCCCCCACGAGCGACATGGTCTCGCCGGGGCGCACGGTGAAGCTGACGTGGTCGACCACGTCGACGTCGCCGTGGCGCGGGAAGGAGATGCACAGGTCCTGCACCTCGAGCAGCGGCACGGCGTCTCCCGTGTAGACCAGGCGATCGGTACGGGAGAGTTCGCGGACGCGCAGCTCGGCGAGGCGCTCCGCCAGCGGCACCGTCTCCGCGGTGGGCACGAGCACGTCGGGCACACCGCTGGGCACCGAGAGGTTGACCGCGGTGTCGACCGTCGGGATGACGTGGGTGTCGTCCGGGGCGGCGGCCTCCTCCAGGTCGTGCGTCGACTCCTCCGTGTTCGCGGCGTCGGCGGTGATCTTCCTGGCGCGCGGCGAGACCATGGCGTCGGTCATCCCCTCGGACAGGATGTTGAGGCACAGCACGGTGATCATGATGAGGATGCCGGGGAAGAAGGTCGCCCACCAGGCTCCGCTCATGAGCAGGTTGCGCCCCGCGGCGATCACGTTGCCCCAGGACGGCTCGGGGTCCGGCACACCGGCCTGCAGGAACGACAGCGAGGCCTCGAACACGATCGCGTCGGCGACGAGCACCGTGGCGAAGACGAGCACGGGTGCCATGGCGTTGCGGGCGACGTGCCGCACGATGATCCGCGGGGTCCCCGCGCCCATCACGCGGACGGCCGAGACGTAGTCCTCGCCGTACTGGTCGAGGATGTTCGCGCGGACGATGCGGGTCAGCTGCGGCACGTAGAGGAATGCGATCGTGAGCACGAGCACCGGCAACGACTTGCCGAACACCGCCACGAACACCGCGGCGAGCGCGATGCCGGGGAACGACATGATCACGTCCATGACGCGCATGAGGGTCTCGGAGATCCACTTCGGCGCGGTCGCGGCGATCGTGCCCAGGACGCAGGCGACCGCGAGGGCGACGAGGGTGGCCCCGAGCCCGATCACGAGGGAGTAGCGCGCGCCGTAGACCAGTCGGGAGAAGATGTCGCGACCCTGCCGGTCGGTGCCGAACCAGTGCTCCCCGCTCGGCGGCTGCACCGGCGGGCCGGAGGCGAGCGGGTCGTACGGCGAGATCAGCGGAGCGAGGATCGCGGCGAGCGCGATAATCGCGAGCACGGCGAGGCAGATGACCGAGCCGAGGGAGAGGCGGCCCCAGCGGAGGCCGGGGACGGAGAGCCGTTCCGTGAGTCTGCGTCGCATGTCACACCGCCCGGATTCGAGGATTGATGAGCACGTACAGGAGGTCGACGATGATGTTGATCACGACGAACGCGAGCGCGACCGCGAGCGTCACGCCCTGCACGAGGTTGGGTTCGTTGTTGGTGACCCCGTTGAGGATGAGCGTGCCCATCCCGGGGATCGCGAAGATGATCTCGATCACCACGGCGCCGCCGAGCAGGTACCCGATGCGGAGACCCAGCACGGTCACGGGGGTGATCAGCGCGTTGCGCAGCACGTTGCGGCCGACGACGATCACCCGCGGGATCCCGGCGCCGAGGGCGGTGCGCACGTAGTCGCGGTCGAGCTCCTCGACCATCGAGGTGCGCACGACCCGGGAGAGCTGCCCGATCACGGGCACGGCGAGCGCGACCGCGGGAAGGGTCATCCGGGCGAGCCACCCGGACGGGTCGTCGGCGAAGGCCGGCAGCGGGCCCGAGGCCGGCAGCACGCCGAGCGCCAGGGTGAACACCTGGATGAGGAGGATCGCGAGCCAGAAGGAGGGCGTGGACAGCGCGGCGACGCCGAAGACGCGGATGACCTGGTCGGGCCAGCGGTCGCGGTAGACCGCGGCGAGGACGCCGATCACGAACGCCACGACCACCGCGATCACCAGCCCGAGGAAGGTCAAGGCCAGCGTCACCGGGAAGGCCCTGGCGACCTCGTCGACCACCGGCAGGCTGCGGGCGGAGTAGGTGCCCAGGTCGCCCTGGACGAGGCCGAACAGGAAGTTCACGTAGCGGACGAACAGCGGGAGGTTCAGTCCGTGGTCTTCGCGGTACGCCTCCAGCGCTTCGGGGGACGCGGTCTCGCCGAGCGCGGTGCGTGCCGGGTCGACGGGCGAGAAGGACATCACGAAGAAGACCAGGAACGTGATGCCGAGGATCATCAGCGGCAACTGCAGCAGTCGCCGGCCGACGAGGCGGAGCGTGTGGGACACGTGCCGCTCCTTCCGGGGGTGGGGTGGCGGGGGCGCGCTCTTCGGGCGAGCGCGCCCCCGCCCTGTCGGGCAGGTGCTACTTCGCGGCCACGCCGACGTCGAGGAACGACAGTCCGGTCGTGGGCACCGGCTGGAAGCCGACCAGCTCCTGCGAGCTCCAGGCGGTGGGCAGCTTGCGGTGGAACAGCGGGTACAGCACGGCCTGGTCGGAGATCAGGTCGTACGCCTGGTTCCAGGACTCCTGCTGCTCCTCGCCCTCCTGGGTGACGGCGGTGTCGAGCAGCGTGCGCAGCTCGGCGTACTCCGGGGAGTCGGCCCAGGCGGTGCGCGTCTGGGTCCAGACGTTCTCGCCGTACCACCAGTTCATGAGCAGGTCGGGGTCCACGCCGAACACCGACGGGTCACCGGGGGCGATGGCGACGGTGTAGTCGCCGGAGTCGACCTTCTCGTACATCGACGCCGACTGGCTGATGTCGAGGGTGGTGTCGATGCCGATCGCGTCGAGGGACTCCTTGATGAGCGGGGCCACCTCCTTCACCCATCCGGTGTCGGTCATGCGCAGCGTGATCGCGAGGTCGGAGACCCCGGCCTCCTCCAGCAGCTCCTCCGCCTTCTCCGGGTCGTACGAATAGACCGTGGAGGCCTCGTGGTAGTTCGGGTAGTCCTCGGGAAGGAACGACGTGGCCGGGGTGGCGTTGCCGAGCATGCCGGTCTCGATGATCTTGTCCATGTCGAGCGCGTAGTGCAGGGCCTGGCGGACGCGGACGTCGTCGAACGGCTCGGCCTTCGTGTTGAACATCATGAAGAGGAGGCCGAAGGACTGCACGCTCTCGACCTCGGCCGAGGCGGCCAGCCCGTCGGCGTCGATGTAGGGCACGTCCTCGATCGCCTGCACCGTGCCGGTCGACATCGCGGTGACGCGGGCGGAGGCGTCGGCGAGGAGGTTCCAGTTCATGCCCGCGGCGAGCGCGGGACGCGGGCCGTTGTAGTCGTCGTACCGCTCGAAGACGATCTTGTCCTCGGGAACGGCGGAGACGAGCGCGTACGGACCGGAGCCGATCGGGTTCGCGCCGAACTCCTCGGGATCGGCCTCGACCACGGCCTTCGGCACGATCTTGACGACGCCGAGACGGTCGTCGATGAGGGAGAACGGGTAGTCGGTGGTGATCCGGACGGTGTCCTCGTCGACGGCGGTGACCGTGTCGATGAACTCGACGAACGAGCGGAACAGCGAGTTGTTCGCCGGGTCGAGGACGCGCTCGTAGCTGAAGACCACGTCGTCGGCGGTGACCGGGTCTCCGTTCTGGAAGGTCGCGCCTTCGCGGAGGTCGATGTCGTAGGTCGTCTCGTCGACCTGCGTCGGGAAGTCGGCGGCGAGGGCGGGGGCGGGCTCCTGCGTGACGGGGTCGAGGTCGATGAGTCCCTCGAAGACGTGCCAGTTCGCCGAGACCGTCACGGCGCCGGAGGCGACCATCGGGTCGAAGCTGCCGTTCAGGGTGTACGAGATCCCGGCCTCGATGATGCCGTCCGGGTCGATGTCGCTCGCGGCGGGGCTCTCGGCGGTGCTGGCGGCGCCGCCGCCGCAGCCGGCGAGGGCGAGGGACGCGGCGACCGTGCCGGCGACCGCCATCGCGAGACGACCCGCGCGGCGGCGAGTGCTGTGTCGGTTCATGTGTGCTCCAGGTGGTGGGGGGCGACGCCTTGAGGACATCTGACGTCTGATGTACTCTAAACACACGTTCGACCGGATCACAAGAGTGAGAGGATCGGAGCGTTTCCGGCAGGCAGGAGAGGGACCCTATGAAGTCCACCACGGGGAGGGCGTCGCGGATGCGGCGAGCCACGACGGCGGATCAGATCAAGCAGCTCATCCTCACGCGCGGACTCACCCCCGGCGACCCGCTGCCGACCGAGGCCGAGCTCTGCGAGGAGCTCGACGTGTCGCGCTCCTCGGTCCGGGAGGCGATCCGCACGCTCTCCACCCTCGACATCGTCGACGTCCGTCACGGACACGGCACCTACGTGGGTCCGATGTCGCTGGACCCGATGGTCGAGGCGCTCGTCTTCCGGGGCGTGCTGTCCCCCGAGGGGTCGCTGCAGGCCCTGCGCGAGGTCGTCGAGGTGCGTCTCGCGCTCGACCTCTCCATGGCCGAGCGCGTGGTCGAGGCCGCTCAGGCGCAGGCGGACCCGGAGCTCGACGAGCTCGTCGCCGAGATGGTCGACAAGGCCGGCCGCGGCGAATACTTCCTCGACGAGGACAGGGCGTTCCACACCCGCCTCTTCGGCGCCATCGACAACCGCCTGGTCGGCCAGCTCGTCGGTGCGTTCTGGGACGTGCACACCGCCGTGCTCCCGCAGCTCGGCATCGCGCAGCCCGACGACATCCACAAGACCGCCAAGGCGCACGGCGACATGCTGGACGCCGCGCGCTCCGGCGACGTCGAGCGGTATCGACGAGCCGTCATCGAGCACTACCAGCCGCTGCAGCGGGTGCTGGCGACCGCGGAGGACGTGCGGGCCTGAGCCCGGGAGTCGGTAGTCTGACTTTCCCACCACGGAAAGAGGACCCGCATGTCCGTTGGACTGCTCGCCGTCGTCGACGACATCCTGAGCGCCGCGATGAAGGCGTCGGCGAAGGCCGCCGGAGTCGTCATCGACGACGCCGCCGTGACCCCGCAGTACGTGCAGGGCCTCACCCCGGCCCGCGAGCTCCCCGTGGTCGGCAAGATCGCCCTCGGGTCGCTGGTGAACAAGTTCGTCATCATCATCCCGATCGCGCTGCTACTCACGGCCTTCGCGCCGTGGGTGCTGCCCTACCTGCTGATCCTCGGCGGCTCGTACCTGTGCTTCGAGGGGGCCGAGAAGGTGCTGGAATGGTTCGGCGTGCAGCACGGCCACGCCGACGAGGGGGCGCGCGATGAGCGGAAGCTCGTGCTGGGCGCGGTGCGCACCGACCTGATCCTCTCGACGGAGATCATGCTCATCTCGCTCGCCAGTCTCGACAAGGGACTCGGCATCTGGTCCACCCTCGCGATCCTCGCCGTGATCGCGCTGGTCATGACCGTCGCGGTGTACGGGGCCGTGGCGCTCCTGGTGAAGGTCGACGACATCGGCCTGAAGATGGCGAAGAACCCCGCGCAGCGCGTGCGGCACACCGGCACCCGGATCGTCCGCTCCATGCCCGCGGTCTTCCGCTTCATCAGCGTGCTCGGCACCGTCGCGATGCTGTGGGTCGGCGGGCACCTCGTCCTCATCAACCTCGGCGAGGTCGGGCTGCACGCTCCGGCCGATGTTCTCCACGCGGTCGAGCACGCGCTAGAGCCCCTCGGCGGCTTCGTGGTGTGGGTGGTCGACACGATCATCTCCGCGATCGCCGGTCTCGTCTGGGGCCTCGTGATCGTCGGCGTCGTCCTCGGCATCGCGAAGCTCTTCGGCAGGAAGCCGAGCTTCCACGAGGGCGAGGCCTCTCCCGCCGACATCCGCGTCTGACGATGACCGCCGTGCACCTCAGGCCCGCCGAGAGCGCCGACCTCGACACGATCACCGAGATCCACAACCACGCCGTCCTGCACACGACCGCGATCTGGAACGAGGAGGCCGTGGATCGCGCCGACCGGGAGGCGTGGCTCGCCGACCGGACCGCGCGCGGCTGTCCCGTCATCGTCGCCGCCGACGAGAGCGGCGTCGTGGGCTATGCGTCCTACGCCCAGTGGCGTCCACACAGCGGCTACCGCCTCACCGTGGAGCACTCCGTCTACGTGCGCGGCGATCAGCGCGGACGCGGCATCGGCACGCTCCTCATGATCGAGCTCATCGCGCGGGCCCGGGCAGCCGGGATGCACGTGATGATCGGCGGTGTGGAGAGCGGCAACACCGCCTCCCTCGCCCTCCACGAACGCCTCGGATTCCGGGAGGTGGGCCGCATGCCCCAGGTCGGCGCGAAGTTCGGCCGGTGGCTCGACCTCAGCATGCTGCAGCTCGTGCTCGACGAGCGCCCCACCCCCGACGCGGTGCTCTAGCGATGGGCTTCCTGCAGTGGCTCGTCGACGCCTTCTCCTCGTCCTGGGTGCTTCCGGGTGGGCAGACGCTCCTGGTGCGTGAGGTCGTCGGGAACGCGTTCGGACTCGCGAGCGCCCTCGGCGGCATGCGGCGCAAGGTCTGGGCGTGGCCGATCGGCATCGTCGGCAACCTCCTGCTGCTCACGGTGTTCCTCGGCTCCGCACTGAGCCCCGACCCGTCGCTCCCGCATCTCCTCGGTCAGGCCGGGCGGCAGATCATGTTCATCGCCGTCGCGATCTATGGATGGATCCGCTGGCGGAATGCCGACGGCGGTCGCATCGTGCCGCGGTGGGCGCCGACCGGGGCCCGCATCGGTCTGGTCGTGGTCCTCGTCGTCGGAACCGTGGCGCTCACCCCCCTGTTCCGCGCCCTGGGTTCGTGGGAACCTGTCTGGGCCGACGCCTGGACCTTCGTCGGGTCGCTGCTCGCGACCTACGGCATGGCCAAGGGCTGGACCGAGTTCTGGCTCATCTGGATCGCCGTGGACGTGGTGGGGGTGCCGCTGCTGTTCAGCTCCGGCTACTACGCGACCGGCCTCATGTACGTGTTCTACGGCGTCTTCACGGCGGTCGGGTTCGTGATCTGGTGGCGAGCGCAGCGACAGGCCGCACACCCGATCGAGATCCTCCCTCCCGACCCGAGCCCCCGCCGTCCGGACGACGAGGCCTGAGCCGCACCACGGATTGTTTCCGTGCGTGTCGATCCCGCTCGCCCCGGCCCCGTCCGGTCCCGTTTCATGGGGGCATGACCCGGCAGATCCGCTTCAACGCGTTCGACATGAACTGCGTCGCCCACCAGTCGTCCGGCCTGTGGCGGCATCCGGAAGACCGCTCGCGGCAGTACAACACCCTGTCGTACTGGACCGACCTGGCGAAGCTGCTGGAGAGCGCGACCTTCGACGGCATCTTCATCGCCGATGTCCTGGGCACCTACGACGTCTACGGCGGTACGAACGAGGCCGCCATCCGCAACGGCGCCCAGGTGCCGGTGAACGACCCGATCCTCCTGGTCAGCGCGATGGCCGCGGTGACCGAGCATCTGGGGTTCGGCGTCACGGCCGGCACCGCGTTCGAGCACCCCTACCCGTTCGCTCGACGACTCAGCACGCTCGACCACCTCACGCAGGGCCGCGTCGGCTGGAACGTCGTGACCGGGTATCTGCCCAGCGCCGCGCGCAACATGGGTCAGGAGGACCAGCTCGCCCACGACGACCGCTACGACCACGCGGACGAGTACGTCGAGGTGCTCTACAAGCTCTGGGAGGGGTCGTGGGAGGACGACGCGGTGGTGGAGGACCGCGAGCGCGGCATCTTCACCGACCCGTCGAAGGTGCACCCGATCCGGCACGAGGGGAAGCACTTCTCCGTGCCCGGCATCCACATCTCGGAGCCGTCACCGCAGCGCACCCCGGTGATCTACCAGGCCGGTGCGAGCCCGCGCGGGGTGCGGTTCGCGGCGGAGAACGCCGAGGCCATCTTCGTCGCTGCACCGTCGAAGGAGGTGCTAGCCGGCACCGTGAAGCGCATCCGCGACGCCCTCGAGGCCGCGGGGCGCGACCGCTACGACGCCCGCATCTACACGCTGCTGACGGTGATCACCGCGGCGACGAGCGAGGAGGCGGCCGCGAAGCACGCCGAGTACCTCTCCTACGCGAGCCCGGAGGGGGCGCTCACCTTCATGTCGGGGTGGATGGGCGTCGACCTGTCGCAGTACGCCGAGGACGAGCCGGTCGGGAACGTCGAGTCGAACGCGATCCAGTCCGTGCTGCAGCACCTGAAGGAGGAGGCCGACCTCGGTCGCGAGTGGACGGTGGGCGACTTCGGCCGCCACAACGCGATCGGCGGGCTCGGTCCGACGATCGTCGGCTCCGGGGTCGAGATCGCCGACGAGCTGCAGTCCTGGGTCGAGCAGACCGACATCGACGGCTTCAACCTCGCGTACGCGGTCACTCCCGGCACCTGGCAGGACGTCATCGAGCACGTCATCCCGGTGCTGCGCGAGCGGGGCGCCTACCCGGAGGAGTACGTGCCCGGCACGCTCCGCCACAAGCTGCACGGCCGCGGCGACCGGGTCCAGCCCACGCACCGCGCCGCCCGGTACCGGGTCTGACCCCGTTCAAGTCGCCCACTTTGCTGCAAAACCGGCCGTTTTGCCGCAAAGTGAGCGATTCGAAGGCAGGTCAGTCGGCGTCGCGGGTGAAGAGGCTCCGCAGCACGAGGAAGACCACCACGGCGACGACAGCGACGATGGCGAGCTTCGCGATGAACCAGAGCACCGAGAACAGCGCGCTGACGATCCACCACGCGATCACGACGGCGAGGATGACGCCGAGGACGGTCCAGATGTTCTTGGTCATGCCTCCAGCCTACGGAGTCGACGCTGCGGGGATCTCGTCGAGCGATCGGTAGACGGGCAGCCCGAGCTCGTGCGCGATGGCGACGTCCTTGTCGGCGCCCGACGATTCTCCCGGCAGCCGGAGCACCGCGTCGCAGTGCAGGAGCAGTCGGCGGGCGGTCTCGTACATGACGTCGCCCTCGCCGGAGTCGGCGTGCTCGAGGGTGCGCAGGACCGGCAGCGCGACCCACTCCCCGATCATCGGCACGTGGCCGAGGCGGAAGATCGGACCGGACGCCTCCTCCAGGCGCGCCAGATTCCGAGCGATCAGGACGGGGTCGCCGTCGGTGCCGGAACGGTAGGGACCCGCGATCAGGATCAGGAGTGGCTTCATCATGGAGATGACTGTAGTCTGAATCGTGCATAAACGTGCAACTTCGTGAGGAAACGTATGCTCGCTGCTCAGCGCAAGGACCACCTGCTCGCCGTGCTCGCCCGCGAGGGACGGGTCGTGGCGAAGGCTGCGGCCGATGAACTCGGAGTCTCGGAGGACGCCATCCGCCGCGACCTCCGCGAGCTCGCCGAGGAGGGCAGGCTCCAGCGCGTGTACGGCGGGGCGCTGCCCATCGCCGCGGCCGATCGCCCGGTGCGGGAGCGCCACGATCTGGCGACCGAGAGCAAGGAGCGGGTCGCCCGCCAGGCGGTCACGACCATCCTCCCCGGATCGACGATCGTGCTGGATGCCGGAACCACCACGCTCGCGATGGCGCGACTGCTGCCCTCCGGCACCGACATCACGGTCATCACCCCGAGTCCTGCCGTCGCCCTGGCCGTCGCCGAGCACTCGGATGCGCGCGTGATCATGATCGGCGGCGAGCTCACCCGGCACTCCCTCGTCGCCGGAGGGGGACTCGCGATGGAGGCGATCCAGCACCTCGCCGCCGACGTGTTCTTCGTCGGCGTCACGGGCGTCGACCCCCGACACGGTCTCACGACGGGCGAACTCGACGATGCCGTCACCAAGCGGGCGATCGCCTCCCGATGCGCCGCGACCATCGTGCTGGCCAGCGACGAGAAGATCGGCGCCGCCTCGCGCTACCCGGTGCTGCCGTTCGAGGCGGTCGCCGCGGTCATCACGGACCCGCTCGACGAGAATCCGCTGATCCCGGATGTGCTGGCGCAGATCCCGGCGCGGGCGTGAGCGACGAACCCTCCTCCTCCGCGAGGCGTTCCGTCAGCAGGGCATGCAGGTGACCTGCCGCCGCGAGAAGCGCGATGCTGCGGCGCGTGAGGTCGGCCAGCCGCTCCGCGAGGATGCGGTGAACTTCTTCGGTGTCACCATGCGCGCGCACCTCGTCGATGATGCGCGAAACGGCGGGGATGCCGTAGCCGCCCGAGCGCAGAGCGGCGGCGATCCGCGCCTCGGTGATCGCAAGGGAGTCATAGGAGCGCACCGATCCCGCACGACGACGGGGGTGCACGAGCCCTTCTCGCTCCCAGTGCCGCAGCGCGGAGGACCGGACGCCGAGCGCCTGGGCGAGTTCGCCGATGGTCATCGCATCGTCCTCGACGAACGGATCGTCGGCCTCCGCCACCGCGTCCTCGAGTCCGCGCAGGGCCGCGCGCACCCGTGAGCGTTCGAGGGCGAGATCCGCGTGCAGAGTGTCGATCTCCTCCGCCGCGTGCTCGACCGATCCGCCGATGAGAGCGGGCATCAGTCGACGCGCGGGTACCGGACCGAGCGCCGTCGCCAACGCGCGATAGGCGCGCAGCGCCAGGGCATGCGGCATCCGATACCGCCGGTACCCGTTCGCACCACGCTCTGCGACGGGGAGGACACCGAGGCGCTCGAGGTCGCGCACCTGCTGCGTCGAGTAGTCGACCAGCCGTCCGAGCGCCACAGTGGTCATCACCTGCTCTTGAGGGTTCTGCACGCGGTTCCTCGTCTTTCCGGACCTTGCGTCCACATAAGCACATCAGCCTCAGCATTGAAGGATGGATATGCAGGAGATCATCGAAGAGGTCCGCTCGTTCGACGGTGTGCTCGTCGTGGCCCCGGAGGCGGGCAGCGACTTCCCCGAGCTGTCATGGGGAGACGCGTACTTCTACCACGCCCCCGACGGCCGGATGCCCGAGCGCACGCAGCCGTACGGAACGATCATCACGAAGGACTATCCCGACGACACGTCCTCCGCGCTGGACGCTCCAGGGCGCTTCCGGGTGAACATCCACGTCGGACGCGAGCGCGCGGAGTCGATCATCGCAGCGGGGTCGCGCGCAGGCGACGACACCGACCCGACGGCGGTCGACGTCTTCCGACCTCACCCCCTGTACGGGGCCGCCGGCTGGGTGTGCGTGATCGACCCCGCAGAGGCGACGGCGGGTACGGTGCTCGCCCTTCTCCGCGAGGCGCACGAGGCGGCACGGGCGCGCAGCGGACGACGGGCGAGATGAGTCCCGTGTCGACTCCTCAGGGCATGACCGAGTCCGACCGTCGGATCGTCGCGGTATGGGCGGCCGACTGCGCCGAGCGCGTCCTGCCGCTGTTCGAGAGCGAGGCCCCGGACGACGACCGCGCGCGTGATGCCATCGCCAGGACGCGCGCCTTCGCGCGGGGCGAGCTCACGGCTGCGGGCGAGATCCGTCGTCGTTTCGTGGCCGGCAGGGCCGCCCGCAGCGCCGTGACCCCTGCCGGCACCGCGGCCTCTCGCTCCGCGGCACAGGCTGCCGGGGTCGCGCATATGGGAGCGCATGCTCTCGGGGCAGCCGCCTACGCCGCGCGAGCTGTCGAGCTGGCACGCCCGGATGATCCGGACTCCCGTGCCGCCGAGGTGCGCTGGCAACTCGCGCACCTCTCCCCGGAGGCCGCTGCAGCCCTGCGCACCCTCCCGCCCCTGGGCACCGACCCCGCCGGCCCCCTCGGCCCCGGACTCCTCTCCTCCGGCCCCCTCGGCGTAGTGATCCGCGAGATCCAGACGCACCTCTCGTCGTAAGTCCCGCTTCGAATCGCGCAACTTGCTGCATCTGAGCCCGGAATGGAACCAGGTGCGCGATTCGAAAGCGGCCGACGGCTTCAGCCCCGATTCAGCGACGAGCCACCACACTGGGGGGATGCGGATCCTGGTGGTGGACGACGAGGTGCGTCTGGCCGAGGGCGTGCGCCGCGGACTCGAGGCGGAGGGCTTCGCGGTCGACGTCGCCCACAACGGCATCGACGGCCTCTGGCGGGCCCGCGAGACCCGGTACGACGCCATCGTGCTCGACCTGATGATGCCCGGCATGAGCGGGTGGAAGGTGTGCGAGGCCCTGCGCGCCGAGGAGAACTGGACTCCCGTGCTGATGCTCACCGCCAAGGACGGCGAGTGGGATCAGGTGGAGGCGCTGGAGAGCGGCGCCGACGACTACGTCACCAAGCCCTTCTCGTTCGCGATCCTCGTGGCGCGGCTCCGGGCTCTCGTGCGCCGCGGTGCCGTGGCACGACCGACGGTCCTGGAGGCCGGCGACCTGCGGCTGGACCCCGCCGGACACCACGTGTGGCGCGGCGACACCCCGATCTCCCTCACGGCCCGTGAGTTCGCGGTGCTCGAGCATCTGATGCGCCACCGCGGGCAGGTGCTGTCGAAGCGCGACCTCCTGGCCGGCGTCTGGGACGACGACTTCGACGGCGACCCGAACATCGTCGAGGTGTACATCGGCCACCTCCGCCGCAAGGTCGACAAGCCGTTCGGACGTGAGGCGATCGAGACCATCCGCGGCGCGGGCTATCGGCTGGCGGCGAACGGTGGCTAGGCGGCTCTGGCGGTCGGTCCGCGGTCGGACGACCCTGGGCGCCACCCTCGTCGTCGCAGTCGCGCTGCTCCTTGGGGCCTTCTCTTTCTACGGGGTGCTGAGCGCGAGCATCCACGGCAGCACCGAACGCGCGGCGGAGCAGCGGCTGGAGGAGCTCGTCAGCCGGTTCGACGGTCCGGGCCGACGCGGACCCGACCAGCTCGACGATGACCTCGTGCAGCTGCTCGGGCGGGACGGAGCGGTGCGCGCGGCGAGCGAGGAGGCCGCCGATGCGCTCGGCGCCACCCCGCTGCCCGTGGACGACGACCCGCAGGTCGTCCGGATCGACGGCGAGCCGATGGTCGTGGTGTCGGAAGACGTCGAGGGCGACCAGACCCTCGTCCTCGCGGTGCCGATGGACGAGGACGCGGAGACCCTGTCGACCGTGGCGACGCTGCTCGTGATCGCCGTCCCCGCACTGCTGCTGCTCGTGGCCGTCACGACCTGGCTCGTCACGGGGCGCGCGCTGCGCCCGGTCACCCGGATCCGCCAGGAGGTCGAGGGCATCACCGCCGAGCGCCTCGATCACCGGGTGCCCGTTCCCGACACCGCGGACGAGATCCACTCCCTCGCCGTGACGATGAACGGGATGCTCGACCGGCTCGACGCGGCGGCGACCGCGCAGCGCCGCTTCGTGTCCGATGCTTCGCACGAGCTCCGCTCCCCCCTGGCGACGATCCGTCAGCACGCGGAGCTCGCCCAGGCGCACCCGGAGGTGACGAGCATCGACGAGCTCGCGGAGGTGGTGTCCGAGGAGGGGCTGCGGCTGCAGGGCATCGTGGAGTCGCTGCTGCTCCTCGCCCGCCTCGACGAGGGTGTCACCGGGAGCACCGAACCGGTGGACCTGGACGACCTGGCCCTCGCGGAGGTGCGTCGGCTGCGAGCCACCGGGCTCGACGTCGACGGCTCCGGAATCCGTGCGGCCCGCACCGTCGGCGACCCCCGGCTGCTCGGCCAGCTGCTGCGGAACCTCGCCGACAACGCCGCGCGGCACAGCAACGGCCGCGTGGCGATCGGGGTGGAGCCGCAGGCGGCGCGGGTCGTCCTCACGGTCGAAGACGACGGGGCCGGCATCCCGCCGGAGGAGCGGGACCGCATCTTCGAACGCTTCGTCCGGCTCGACGAGGCCCGCAGTCGCGACGTGGGAGGCAGCGGGCTCGGTCTCGCGATCGCGCACGGCATCGCCACCGCCGCCCACGGCGCGATCACGGTGGACACCTCCCGGTGGGGCGGCGCCCGCTTCACCGTCACCCTCCCCCTCGCCGGCCCTCTCTCCTGACCGACCGCCCGGGCACAGTTTCGGAGATCCCCGACGACGCCCCGGTCATGGCCGACGCACGGCGGCGTGTCGTTCCCGAGCTCCGAAGTCGTGCCCGAGATATCGGTTCCTGAACGGGGCTTCAGGAGGCTTCAGGGTGGCTTCAGCGGCGTCGGGAGACCATCGAGACATGAACGACAAGACTCCTGCTCCCGACCAGAACCCCACGCCGGACGAGAACGACACCGCAGGTCAGAACGCGGCTCCCGCCGTCCCGAATGCGGGCCAGGACCAGCACGCCGGACAGGACACCCCCGCCGGCCCCGGCACCACCGCCGACGCCCCGACGGTCCCGGTCGCACCGACCCCCGGCCCTGCCGCTGCCCCTGCCCCGAACGCCGCCCCGGAGGCACCGGCCGCCGCA
>NZ_RBLT01000048.1:0-16974 GCF_003989315.1 Microbacterium sp. HSID17254 | reverse complement strand
GCGGCCGAGCAGGCAGCCGTCGACCGGGAAGCCGCGGAGCGTGCTGCGGCGGAGCGTGCCGCGGAGCGCGAAGCCGCGGAGCAGGCGGCAGAGGAGTCGGCCGCTGGCATCCCCGCGATCCCGCAGGCACCCGAACCGGTGTTCACCCCCGCGGGCCCGACGTCCACCTCCCGAGCAGACGGTGCCCCGGACGACGCGGCGGAGCCGGGCTGGACGCCCACGACCGACCTCCCCGCCGACGATGAGGCGCCGCGGAGCGCCCCGTGGTCCCGCCGCCGGTTCCTCGTCACGATCGGCGCCGTCGTCGGAGTGCTCGTACTCGTCGGCACGGGGCTCGGAATCGTGAGCCTCCTCCAGGGCCCGCGGGTCACCGACGTGCAGGTCGACGCCGCGCAGGCCATCGAATCGTCCGGAAGCCGCGTCATCCTCACCGCGAACCAGCCCCTCTCCGCCATCGACCCCGAGCAGGTCACCGTCGAGCCCTCCGTGCCTTTCACGGTCGATGCCGCCGGCCGCGGGGTGGGCGTGCGTTTCACCGTGCCCCTCGACGACGACACGACCTACACGGTCACCGTCGCCGGGGTGACCGGCGCCGGGGGCGGCCCCGCCGCGGACCTCACGACGTCCTTCGAGACCCCGCCGTCGTCGATCTTCCTGCTGCGCCGCGACCCCGACGGCGACGACATCATCTTCCGCACCGATCTGAGCGGGGAGAACGCGCAGCCGGTGTTCTCCCACCCGCGCATCGACGACTTCCGGGCCACGTCCACGCAGCTTGTGGCCGCCGTCGAGGACGACGACCAGTCGCGGCTGCTCGTGATGGACAGGGACGGCTCCGATCAGCGCGAGCTCCCGCTGCCCGGCGAGGGCTACGTGGGCGCGATCCAGGTGTCCGAGCGCGGCAACCTCGTCGGCTACAGCTACTCCGATCGCGAGCTCAGTGACACCGAGGGGCGGGCGAGCGTGCTCGTCACCCAGTCGCTGAGCGGCGACGACGAGCCCCGCATCATCGAGGTCGGCGACGAGGAGGTGAGCGTCTTCGTGTGGCAGTTCGTGCCCGACAGCGCCGCCGTGCTGTTCATCGACTTCGACGGGGCGCTCTCGCTCGTCGATCAGTCCGCCGACACCGGGGTGCAGTCCCTCGGGCTCGCGACGACCATCCAGGGCATCTCCCGCGGCACGTACACCGCCATCGTCGAGCGGCTGGACGGCTCGGTCGTCGAGCTCGACCTCGCGGACGGCTCCGAGGAGCCGCTCGCCCCCTCCGAGCCGGACTACGGCAGCGCCACCTCCATCACCCCGTTCCCCGGGGGGACCCTGCGACACGTCGTCGCCCGGGACGAGGGTGGTCTCCCGGTGGGCCAGGCCGTGATCCGCGTCGACGACTCCGGTGCGGCCACCCCGCTCGTGGAGGTGAGTGCCGCCGATTCGATCCTCCAGGCCTGCGCGTCGCCGAGCGGCCAGTACGCCGCCGTCGTGATCGCCCCCGACATGGCCGACAACGCCTATGACGGGATGCTGCTGCCCCTCCCCGAGGAGCTCGAGACGCACCTGATCGACATGAAGACCGGGGATGAGCTCGTGGCGCTGACCGGCTTCGACGCGTCCTGGTGCCAGACGGCGCCGCGGTTCTGACGTGACGGAGCCGGAGGCCCTGCGCCGCGCCACCCGTGAGGACGTGATGCGTTCCGCTGTGGACGTCGCGCCGACGCTGCTCGGCGCGGAGCTGCGGACCGTCGTCATCGAGGACGGCCTCCCCGTCGAGGTGCGCGTGCGCATCACCGAGGTCGAGGCGTATCACGGGCAGGGCACGGGCGCGGTCGCCGACCCCGGTTCGCACGCCCGCATGGGGCGCACGGCTCGGAACGCCACGATGTGGGGCGAGCCCGGGCATCTGTACGTGTACCTGAGTCACGGCATCCACTCCTGCGTCAACGTGGCCTGTGGTCCCGAGGGGCAGGGTGACGGCGTCCTGCTGCGTGCCGGGGAGATCGTGTCCGGCGTGCAGGCGGCGGCCCGACGACGACGAGCGGTCCCGCCGCTCGGCCGCACCGCCCTCCGGGACCTCGCGCGCGGACCAGGGCGGCTCGGACAGGCCGCGGGGCTGCGGCACTCCCTGCACGACGGCATCGACGCCATCACCGGCGACGAGCAGAACGGCGCCAGGGCGGAGCTGTGGCTCGGCCCTCCCGTGGTCGACGTGGCTCAGGGTCCGCGGGTGGGCGTGGCGGGTGTCGCCGGGACGGACGCGTTCCCCTGGCGCTTCTGGATCCCCGGCGACCCCACGGTCTCCCCGTTCCGCTGGGGGCGGGGTGCCGCCGACGCTTCGAATCGCGCGAATGGCGGCTTTTCGGCCTGAGATGGGGCCATTCAGGCGATTCGAACGGCCGACCGAGGCCGTGCTAGACTGACTCTTCGTCTGCGCACGCTCCTGTGCGCAGTTCGTGTGCTCCCCCTTCTTCCGCCGAGAGATCGGCATGCGGGGCGGCGTGCAGACAAGGGATCTTGGGTGAGGCCGTCCGGTCTCACGGTAATGAAGGAGTCATCATCATGGCAGCAGTGTGCCAGGTGACCGGAGCTGTTCCCGGCTTCGGTCACAACGTCTCGCACTCGCACCGCCGGACGAAGCGTCGCTTCGACCCGAACGTGCAGAAGAAGACCTATTTCGTGCCCTCGCTCGGTCGTAAGATCACGCTCAACGTGTCCGCCAAGGGCATCAAGGTGATCGACGCGCGCGGCATCGAGAACGTCGTCAAGGACCTCCAGGCGAAGGGTGTGAAGCTCTAATGGCCAAGAAGGCTCAGGACGTCCGTCCGATCATCAAGCTGCGTTCGACGGCGGGTACGGGTTACACGTACGTGACCAAGAAGAACCGCCGCAACACCCCCGACCGCCTCGTGCTCAAGAAGTACGACCCGGTCATCCGTCAGCACGTCGAATTCCGAGAGGAGCGTTGATCCATGGCTAAGAAGAGCAAGATCGCGCGCAACGAGCAGCGCAAGGTCATCGTCGAGCGCTACGCCGAGCGTCGTGCCGAGCTGAAGAAGACCCTGGTCGACCCGAACGCCACCGACGAGGCCCGCGAGGCCGCCCGCGTCGGCCTGCAGAAGCTGCCGCGCAACGCGTCGCCGGCTCGCGTGCGTTCGCGCGACGTCATCGACGGCCGCCCCCGTGGTGTCCTCACGAAGTTCGGCATTTCGCGTGTCCGCTTCCGTGACATGGCGCACCGTGGCGAGCTGCCCGGCGTGACCAAGTCGAGCTGGTAAGTACTAGCGAAGAAGGGCGAGGATCTCGGATCCTCGCCCTTTTTGCATGCCCGGCGACGCAGGCGATCGCGCGGGATCAGGCGCGTACGCAGGGGAGCGCCTGTTGTCGCGCGGGGGCCTGAACCGGCCAGAGGGCGACCGAAAACCTGTGACGCGAGTGGCCAATGTGACGCGACACGCCGGGAAATCGGTCGAAACCCGCGAAATGACGCGGAAATCCGGGTGGCCGTTGGTACATTCGAGGCGGTCACACGACCAACGGGGAGCACCCGCTCCTCGCACCCACACACGATGCGACGGTCCTTCGTCGCTGGAGGATGACATGGCTGACAAGTCCATCACCAAGACCGAGCTCGTCGCGAGCATCGCTTCCGCCACCGGCCAGAGCCAGGCCACCGTCTCCGGTGTCCTCGACTCGCTGTTCGCCACGGTCTCCGACGCTGTCGCCAAGGGCAGCAAGGTCTCCATCCCGGGCTGGATCTCGTTCGAGCAGGTCGACACGGCCGCCCGCACGGGCCGCAACCCGCAGACCGGCGCCGAGATCAAGATCCCGGCCGGCAAGCGCGTCAAGGTGACCGCCGGTTCCAAGCTCAAGGCTGCCGTCAAGTAAGACCGCACCCTTTCGAAGGCCGCCCCCGCTCCGGGGGCGGCCTTCGTGCATCCTCCCTGCTGCGCGCGCCTAGGCTGGAGGGGTGAGTTCCCGCACCGAGACGCCGCGCTCGACGTCGGCGTACCGTCTCGCCGGCATCGTCATCCTCCTCGCCGCCGCCGGCGTCGCACTGGTCTGGGCGCTCCTCGTCGGGGGAGGGGCGAACCCGCCGCTGCTGCAGGACCCCGGACCCGTGGTGCTGTGGGGCACACCGCTCGCGAAGCTCGTCATGAACCTCGCCGGTGCGCTCATGCTCGGATCGCTCGTGCTGGCCCTGTTCGGACTGCGAGCGGGAGAGCGCACGTTCGACACGGCCCTGAACATCGCCTCGGTCGGCGCCGCCGTCTTCACCGTCTCCGCGGGTCTCGCCGGCTTCTTCTCCTTCATGGCGGCCTTCAACCCGCAGCTCAGCATCGAGCGCGAGTTCGGCTCGCAGCTCGGGCGCTTCCTGCTGGAGCTCCCGCTGGGGCAGTCGTGGTTGATCACGACGATCCTCGGTGCGGTCATCACGGTGCTCGCGTTCGCCTGGCGCACCTGGACGCCCACGCTGCTCACCGCCCTGCTGGCCGCGGTGTCGTTCCTGCCGCTCGCCACCCAGGGGCACGCCGGCGACCTCGACGGACACAACATGGCCGTCAACTCCATCCTCCTGCACACGATCGGCGCGGCCGTGTGGCTGGGCGGACTGCTCCTCCTCGTGCTCCTCCGTGGGCAGCAGGGCCTCGATCTGCCCACGCTCGTCGGCCGGTACTCCTCCCTCGCGATCGCGGCCTTCGCGGTCGTCGCCGTCTCCGGCTTCACCCGCTCCATCGTCGCTGTCGGGAGCTGGGAGGCCGTGTGGACCACCCCCTACGGACTCATCGTCGTCGTCAAGGCCGCTCTGCTCGTCGGGATGGGGCTGCTCGGCGCCTGGTACCGCACGCGTCTGATCCCGAAGCTGAGCGGGGACCGCGCGTCCCGGTGGTTCTGGGCGCTCGTCCTCGGTGAGGTGGCGCTGATGGGACTCGCCTCCGGTGCCGCGGCCGCGCTCGCGCGCACGCCCCCGCCCACCGGCGAGGTCGCGGCGTTCGCGCAGACCCCGGCGCAGATCCTCACCGGATCGCTGCTGCCGCCCGAGCTCACCCTGGAGCGCTGGTTCACGGCGTGGGACATCGACGTGCTGTGGCTCGTCGCGGCGGGTTTCGGACTCTTCCTCTATCTCGCGGGCGTGCGCCGGCTCCGGCTCCGCGGCGACCGCTGGCCGATCCACCGCACCGTCTTCTGGGTGCTCGGCCTGCTGCTGCTGGTGTGGGTCACGGGTGGTCCCATCAACGCCTACCAGGAGTACCTCTTCAGCGTGCACATGCTCGGGCACATGATGCTCTCGATGGCGATCCCGCTGCTGCTGGTCTCCGGGGCGCCGATCACCCTCGCCCTGCGCGCCGTCCACAAGCGCGACGACGGCACGCGCGGCGGCAGGGAGTGGATCATGTGGGCCGTGCACTCGCCGTTCGCGCGGGTCGTCACGCACCCCATCGTGGCGGCGGCGATCTTCATCCTGTCGCTCTGGGCGTTCTACTTCACCGACCTCGTGCGCTGGTCGATGTACGAGCACCTCGGGCACGAGTGGATGGTCATCCACTTCCTGATCTCGGGCTACCTGTTCGTGATGAGCCTGATCGGCGCCGACCCCGTGCCGTACCGCCTGCCGTACCCCGGCCGGCTCATCACCCTCATCGCGGTGATGGCGATGCACGCGTTCTTCGGCATGGCGATCATGATGCAGGAAGGGCTGATGGTCGCAGACTGGTTCGGCGCGATGGGCCGCGACTGGGGTGCCGACCCGATGACCGACCAGTACGTGGGCGGCGGCATCGCGTGGTCGATCGGGGAGATCCCCACGCTCATCCTCGCCATCACGGTCGCGATCCAGTGGAGCCGGAGCGACACCAAGCTCCAGCGCCGTCGCGATCGGCACGCCGACCGCACGGGCGACGCCGAGCTGGAGGAGTACAACGCCCGGCTGGCCGACCTCGCGGCCCGCGACCAGCGCGCCGCGGAGCGTCAGCGCCGCTGACGCGACGGCTTCACTGCCCGAGGTCGTCCGGCGATCCGACGCGGATCGAGGCGGAGCCGTCGGGGAGGATCGCGATCGATCCGTTCACGCGGAACGGCACGTCTTCGGAGACCGGCTCGACGGAGCCGTCGAACAGCGACTGGATCTCGACCTCGACGTGCGCCACGGCGGTCGTGGGCGGGATCTGCCAGTGGCCGTCGTCGGAGGGCGCGACCATGATCTCGGGCTGCTGGGCGATCGACCACTTCGGAGGCGACGCGATCCGGTTCTCGACGCGGAGCCCGAACGGGCAGGCCGTGGGCTGGAGCACCTCCTGCGTGGTGCAGCCGGTGAGGAACTCCTCGACGCGCTCCTGGACGACCTCGACGAACTCCTCCGTCGGCTCCGACTGCACGTCCAACGGGGTCACGGCGAGCGGCTTGTCGGCGAGGACGCCGTGGCCGGACGACTCCGAGATCGCGGTGTCCACGGTGACGGAGTAGACACCGGGGGTGAAGACCAGCAGGGGCAGCGGCTCGAGCGGAGCGGCGGCGGCGCCGGCGGCGGAGACCTGGCGACGGTCGACCTCGAAGCCGTTCACGGCGAAGCTGTCGGAGCCGCGCACGGTGAGCTCGACCACCGCCAGGGGGCTCGTCGTGAAGCGCCAGTTCGGGGTGACCCCCGCCCAGCCGTCCTGCGTGACGTGGAAGGTGGTCGTCCCGGAATGGCCGCCCGCCCGGTAGCTGACCGTGACCGCGGTGTCGTCGCCGGAGGTCTCTTCCGACTCGACCTCGATGTCGGTGAGCGGGCCGAGGGCGGAGCGGCGCAGCATCGCCTCGGATGCGGCGGGGTCGATCCCGGCCTCGTCGAGGGTCTCCCGATCGATCGCGACGCCGGGGACCCGGAGGGCGTCGGCCGCGCGCCCCTCGGCGAGCAGATCGAGATAGCGGACCACGAAGGCCGACGGACCGTAGAACTGCCGGTAGAGGGTCGCACCCCCGGCGCCGATCGCGGCCAGCAGGAGGACGCCGATGAGCCCGAGGATCGCCAGATCGGCGCCCAGGCGCGACCGCCGGGGCGCGCGCGTCCCGGCCCGCTCCATGCCGGTCAGTCTAGGAGGGCGTCCTGAGGGGACGCCGAGCGTCGGCGAGCCCCCACCGGACGGGGCACGTACCATGGGGGAGCGTCCCGTGTCCGCCCCGCCAGCCCTGTGAGAACCGTGTCCCTTCCCGCCCTGTCCGAGGAGCAGCAGGAGTTGTTCCGGCTCATCGAGGACACCAGGGAGCACGTCTTCATCACGGGACGCGCGGGCACCGGCAAGTCCACGCTGCTGCAGCATTTCGCCTGGAACACGAAGAAGCAGATCGCGATCTGCGCCCCCACCGGCGTCGCGGCCCTGAACGTCGAGGGGCAGACGATCCACTCTCTCTTCCGGCTGCCGATCGGGCTGATCGGGGACGGGGACATCGACCAGAACGATGCGACCCGACGGATCCTCAACGCGATCGAGACCCTCGTCATCGACGAGATCTCCATGGTCAACGCCGACCTCATGGACGCCATCGACCGCTCCCTCCGGCAGGCCAGGGGCCGACGGGGCGAGCCCTTCGGCGGCGTGCAGATCGTCATGTTCGGCGACCCGTACCAGCTCGCCCCCGTCCCCCCGCGCGGGGACGAGGCCCGGTACGTGAAGGATCACTACCGGTCGTTCTGGTTCTTCGACGCGAAGGTGTGGGCGGGCCCTTCGACAGGCTCAGGGACCCACTCTTCGACAGGCTCGGGGACCCAGGGGGGCCAGGGGGCGCTGTTCGAGGTGGACACCCGGGCGGAGCTGCACGTGCGGGAGCTCGTGCAGATCCACCGCCAGTCGGACGACGGCTTCAAGTCCATGC
Source organism: Microbacterium sp. HSID17254 (assembly GCF_003989315.1). NCBI lineage: Bacteria > Bacillati > Actinomycetota > Actinomycetes > Micrococcales > Microbacteriaceae > Microbacterium > Microbacterium sp. HSID17254. The sequence goes on along the minus strand of NZ_RBLT01000048.1, from coordinate 9,132 downwards.
TCAACGCGGTCCGCTACGGCCGGGTGACGGCGGAGATCGCCGGGATCCTCAACGCCCAGGGCGCGCGCACCCCTCCGGACCCCGAGCCGGGCGAGGTGCCGATGATCACCCTCGCCACCCGCAACGACATCGTGAACAGCATCAACAGCCGGCATCTGGCCGCGCTCCCCGGCAAGGAGCAGACCGCGCGGGCGGAGGTCAGCGGCGACTTCGGACGCGGAGAGGCCTCCCTCCCCGCCGAGTCCGAGCTCAAGCTCAAGGTGGGGGCGCAGGTGATGTTCCTGCGCAACGACACCGCGATGACCGGAGAGCCGCCGCGCTGGGTCAACGGCACCATCGGGACGGTGACCCGCATCCTCGGCGGGACCGTGCGCGTGGAGATCGACGGCGAGGAGGTCGACGTCGAGCCGGCCGTCTGGGAGCGGTTCCGGTACGCCTACGACCCGAACACGAAGAAGCTCTCCCGGGACGTCGTGGCCGAGTTCACCCAGTTCCCGCTGCGCCTGGCCTGGGCCGTGACGATCCACAAGTCGCAGGGCAAGACCTACGACCGGGCCGTGATCGACCTGGGCTCCGGGGCGTTCGCGCCGGGACAGACCTACGTCGCCCTCAGCCGTCTCACGTCGCTGGACGGCCTCTACCTCTCCCGACCCCTGCGGCCGAGCGACATCCGCGTGGACGAGGACGTGCGGCGGTTCATGCGCGATGCGTGGCTCGCCGCCTCGACGCCCGAGCTGCCGCGGACCTGACGGCGACCGCCGGGTCAGGCGGCGGCGCGGGCGCGGTCGAGGTCTTCGAACAGCTCGGTGTTGAAGCGGTACGCGAGGAGCACCTCGTCGATGACGCGCTCGCGCTCGGCCTCGTCCCACGGAGCGGCGTCGAGCTGCTCGCGATACACGTCCTTGAAGGCGGAGGGGTCGGCGATGTCGTCGAAGAGGTAGAAGCCGATGCCGTTCGTCTCGAAGCCGAAGCGCCGCGCCATCACCCGGCCGATGAAGATGCCGCCGGAGAGGTCGCCGAGGTAGCGGGTGTAGTGGTGGGCGACGAAACCGCCCGCCCACGTCGCGCCGACCTGACGGATGCGCTCGACGTAGCGCTGCGTGGTGGGCAGCGGAGCGATCCGCTCGCGCCACTCTGGTCCGAGGAGGAAGGCGAGGTCGGCCTCGAGCGCGGGGAGGCGCGTGAGCTTGTCGCTCAGGAACACCGACACCACCGGGTCCTGGCGCATCCGCTCGCCGACGCCCTCGAGCGCGTCGTAGATGAAGTAGTGCTGCGCGACGAGCGCGATGTAGTCCTCGCGCGACCCCTCGCCCTTGAGGAGATCGGACATGAAGCCCGCCGTCTCGCTGCGGGAATGCGAACCGGAGGAGCGCTCCCGGAGGGCGGCGGAGAAGGAGAGGATCTCGGGCATGGCTTCAGTGTAAGGGCAGCCTAACCTTGGAGGGAAGCCCGGGGCGCCGCCGGCGGTCAGTCGTGAGGTCGGGGCTCCACGCCGAGGCGGGCGCAGGCGTCGTCGTACAGCGCCACGATCTCCCGGCGGACCTCCCGGCGCTCGGTGATCTGACCGCCCGGCCACGGCACCCGGAGCTCCGACGTCGCGCCGCCACGCGAGACCTCCCACCGTCCGGCCTCCCCGTCGAAGCCCGTCATCACGGCGCCGTCGACGTCGTCCACGGGCGGTGCGGAGAAGGCGCGGGCGATGAGCAGGTTGTCGTCGGTGTGGTCGTCGTTCATGTGGCGGAGGACGGCGGCGATCACGTCGGCAGCGAAGTCATGGGGCACAGGGACACCCTACGACGGCTCGCGGGGCCGACTTTCAGCATCCGCGCTCTAGACTCAGGAGACACGTCTTCGGGGGTTCCCACACATGCAGCTTCTCTCGTCGCGCCGGTGGCGCGCCGCAGCGGCCACGGCGGCCGTCCTCGGTCTCGTCCTCACCGGATGCTCCTCTGAGGAGACCTTCAGCTATACGCCGCCCGAGCAGGTCGACGCGACCCTGCCCGACGAGACCGTCGCCGCACTCCAGGGCGCCGTCGACAACGCGATCGCGGCCTCCGGTGCAAGCGGCGCGATCGTCGGCGTCTGGGTGCCGTGGAGCGGGACCTGGGTCGCCGCCACGGGCACGCAGAGCAAGGCGGACGGCGGCGAGCTCTCCACCGACATGTCGTTCCGCATCGCCGACGTGACCCGCCTGATGACCTGCGACGTGCTCTACGCGCTCGCCGACGAGGGCACGGTCGAGCTGGACGCGAAGGTGCCGGAGTACGTCTCCGGCGTCGCCGACATGGACGACATCACCCTGCTCGACCTCTGCAACGGGACCAGTGGGGCCGGCTCCTCGGAGAAGACGGTCAAGGCGGCGTGGAAGAACACCCCCGACCGTGTGTGGGCGCCGCTCGAGCTCGCCGGGTACGGCCTCGGTCGCACCCGCGTGGCTCCGCACACGACGTTCCGCGACTCCGACGCCGGGTACCTCCTGCTCGGGCTCGCCCTCGAGCGCGCGTCCGGGATGAGCGCGCGTGAGCTCATCGCGGAGTACGTCACCGAGCCGCTCGAGCTGGCCGAGACGTCGCTTCCGCCCGCGGCCGCCGCGCCGCCCTCGGACGGCCCCGTGCTCGAGGGGCACTACATGAACAAGGGCGAGGGCGGTTACGACTGCGCCGCCCCCGTCGACATCACCACGCTGTCGTCGAGCACCGGCTTCACCGACTCCGGGGCCGTGTCGACCATCACCGATCTCGGTCGCTACATCCAGGCCGAGGCCACGCAGGCCCTGCGCACGAAGGACGATCCCGACCGGTTCGCCACTCCGCTGCCCGTGGCCGAGGACGCGCCGACCTGGTACCAGGCGACCGGGGGAGCGTACATCGCCGGGTCGATGATCGGTCAGCACGGGTGGACGCCCGGGTACGCGACCGCGGCCTACTCCGATCCGACCACGGGGTTCACCGTCGCGGTCGTGCTGAACGACTCCACCGCCGGAGCGGTGTTCGCTCAGCAGCTCTCGTGGGAGCTCGCGGCGATCGCCTCCAAGGCGCCGGCCGCGTCCGGGGAGACGGCACCCGAGTTCGGTCTCCCCTTCACCGCGGAGCAGTACCACGCGGCGACGGCGGAGGCGGCTCTTCCCTGCATTCCGCCGGCGGAGTGATCCCGGCCCGAGCGAGCGAGGTCCGGATGGCGATCGTCGACAACGCGATCTACGTGGACGGAGTGCGCGCCGAGAACCCGCGCAGCTTGAACGAGACGTTCGAGCGGATCCGGGAACGGCGGGGCATGGGGTGGATCGGCCTCTACCGCCCGAGCGCGGAGGAGGTCCGGGCCGTCGCCGACGAGTTCGGCATCCACGAGCTCGTCGTCGAGGACGCCCTGTCCGGCCATCAGCGCGCCAAGCTGGAGCGGTACGGCGACGTGCTGTTCATGGTGCTGCGGCCCGCCCGCTACCTCGACGAGCGCGAGGAGGTCGAGTTCGGCGAGGTGCACGTGCTGGTCGGGCCGGACTTCGTCGTGACGATCCGTCATGCGGAGTCGCCCGACCTCGGCCGCGTGCGGCGGCGGCTCGAGGCCGACCCGGCGCTGCTCGCCCACGGTCCCGAGGCGGTGCTCTACGCGATCCTCGACGAGGTGGTCGACGAGTACTCCCCGGTCCTGGCCGGTCTCGAGAACGACATCGACGAGATCGAGGGTCAGCTCTTCGAGGAGGACGCCGACGCGACCCAGCGGATCTACGACCTCGGCCGCGAGGTGATCGACTTCCAGCGGGCGACCCAGCCGCTGGCCGGCATGCTGGAGGCGCTGCTGCGCGGCTCCGAGAAGTACCGCGTGAGCGAGGAGCTCCAACGGTACCTGCGCGACGTGCTCGACCACACCCTGCGCGTGAGCGACAAGGCGGCCACCTTCCGCTCCGTGCTCGACAACGCCCTCACGGTCGAGTCGACCATCGTCGCGCGGCGCCAGAACGACGAGATGCGCCGGATGACGGAGCTGAGCATCCGCCAGAACGACGAGGTGAAGAAGATCTCCGGCTGGGCCGCGATCCTCTTCGCCCCGACGCTCGTCGGCACGGTCTACGGCATGAACTTCGACCACATGCCCGAGCTGCACTGGGTGTTCGGGTACCCCATGGCGGTGCTGCTCATGGTCGCGATGGGGGTCGGGCTCTACGCGGCCTTCAAGCGCAAGGGCTGGCTGTAAGCCGGTCCGCAGCGGGATCCGGGTCGCGGCCGTCGCGACGGGCGGTGAGGTCGGGCATGGGATGATCGCACCATGGAACTCGTGGCGGGAATCGACTCCTCGACGCAGTCCTGCAAGGTCGTCATCGTCGATGCGGTCTCCGGCCGGGTGATCCGGGAGGGTCGCGCTCCCCACCCGCCGGGGACCGAGGTCGATCCCGAGGAGTGGTGGCGTGCTCTGCAGGCGGCGATCGCAGTCGCAGGCGGCTTCGACGACGTGGAGGCCTGGGCGATCAGTGGTCAGCAGCACGGAATGGTCGCGCTGGACGCACAGGGCCGGGTCATCCGGCCTGCTCTGCTGTGGAATGACCTGCGCTCGGCCGACGCCGCCGCCGCGCTCATCGCCGAGCACGGTGCGGCGGTTCTCGCCGCGCGTACGGGACTCGTGCCGGTGCCCTCCTTCACGCTCACCAAGGTGCGGTGGCTTCGGGAGCACGAGCCCGCGAACGCGCGCCGGGTGGCCTCGGTGGCGCTCCCGCACGACTGGCTCACGTGGCGCCTGCGCGGCTTCGGACCGGAGAGCGAGCGCGGCGCCGTGCTGGAAGAGGTCGTCACCGATCGCTCGGAGGCGTCCGGCACCGGGTACTGGACCGATGCCGGGTACGACCGCGAACTGTTCTGCGCGGCGCTCGGACAGGATGCGATCCTGCCGCGGGTGCTCGCCCACGACGCAGCCGTCGACGACGCCCGGGGGCGCCCGGTCGGTCCCGGGTCCGGGGACAACGCCGGCGCGGCGCTCGGTCTGGGCGCGGGCGTCGGCGACGTGGTGCTCTCGCTCGGCACGAGCGGCACCGTCTTCGCCACGAGTGCGCACCGCACGGTCGATCCCACCGGAACCGTGGCGGGCTTCGCGGATGCGGCCGGCGGCCATCTGCCCCTCGTCGCCACGGTGAACGCCGCCCGGGTGCTCGACGTGGTCGCGGCCCTTCTCGGCGTCGACCACGATGGGCTCGGCCGACTCGCCCTCGCCGCGGAGCCCGGCGCGGGCGGACTGATGCTCGAACCGTACTTCGAGGGAGAGCGCACGCCGAACCTCCCGGATGCGACCGGGACGCTCTTCGGCATGACACTCGGGTCGACGACGCGGGAGAACCTCGCCCGCGCGGCGTTCGAAGGGGTGCTCGGCGGTCTGCGCTATGGCCTCGACGCCATCCGGGACCTCCGGGTGCCGGCGGAGCGCGGGATCCTCATCGGCGGCGGTGCGCGGTCGGCGGCGGTGCGGGCGATCGCGCCGCTGATCCTCGACATCCCGATCGACGCGCCGCCGCCCGGCGAGTACGTGGCGTGGGGCATGGCCCGTCAGGCGGCGCGGACGCTGGGGCGGGATCTGCCTCCGGCCGCCTGACCGCGATCAGGCGAGGACGTCGGCCCAGGCCGCGGTCCGGTCGCCGACGAGATCGGTGCCGACGACGACCCAGTCCGCCCCCGCCGCGGCGAGGGCTGCGGCGTCGGCCCGGCGCACGCCGCCGTCGACGCCGATGCGACGCGACGGCGAGGATTCCCGCAGGGCAGTGACCTTGGCGAGGACGGCGCGGTCGAAGGCACTGCCGGCCTGACCCGGCACGATCGACATGCAGAGCACCGCCATGTCCGCCGGCACGCTCGTCGCCGGCGTCTGCGGTGACACCGCCAGGCCGGGCGTGCCGCCGCGACGCGCGATGCGATCGACGGCGGCCTCCCAGTCGTCGCTCTCGACGTGCACGATCACGAGGTCGCAGAAATCGGTCCACGGGTCGACCTCCACCGCCGAACGCCGCGCCATGACGTGTGCCTCCGCCGTCAGACCGGTCTCAGCGGCGAGGGTCGCCGCCTCCTCGGGGCGAAAGCCGCCTGCCGCGGCGAACCGTCCGTCGGTCGTGTCCCAGTGCAGGCGGCGCAGTCCGGCCGCCCGCAGCCGCTCGGCGGTCGCCCGTCGTTCGGTCGCGGGCACCGACCACAGCGACCCGGCGACCTGGATCACGCGTCCTCCGCGAGCACGGCCTGGGCGAGCGCGTGATCGGTGAACAGCTCGGTGATGAGGCCCACCCGGGAGACCGTGCGGATCGCGTCGGCTTTGGCGGCGCCGCCCGCCACCGCGACGACGCGGGGCACCTTCTGCAGCTCCGCGTAGGAGATGTTCACGCAGCGGTCTTGGAACTCATCGTCGACCGGGGTGCCGTCGCTGCCGATGAGGATCCCTGCGATGTCGGCCATGCATCCCTTCTTCAGGGCATTCGCCAGATCGTCGATGGGGAGCACGTCCCGCACCTGCGACACGGGCGGGTCCCAGGCGCCGACCGAGAGCAGGGCTGTCGTGACGGAGGGGAACAGGTCCATCGCGGAGCGGATGTCGGGGTGATTGCGCAGGCTCGCCGCGGTCTCGCGATCCCCGACGATGAGCGGGGAGAAGATGGGGTAGACCGCGCCGCCCGCGCGCCGCGAGGTCTGCCGGACGACCTCGATGGGGGAGGAGGCGAGATCGCCGGCGACCACACCGGTGAGCTGCACGATCGACAGGCGCGGCAGATGGGCGAACTGGCTCGCGGTGGCCGTGAGCGTGCGCCCCCAGGTGACGCCCAGCACCTCGTCCTCATGGAGGGTGTCGCTGAGGGCGCGGGCCGCGGCAGCGCCGATCTGGCGGCGGACGTCGTCGTCGTCGCCATGGGAACGGACGACGAGGCAGTTCTCGAGGCCGAGCTTGTCCTGCAGGCGCTGACTGAGCTCGACGTCCGGCAGACCCCAGTCGTGGATCTCGATCGTGACCACGCCCTCCTCCTTGGCGCGAGCGAGCAGCCGGGCCACCTTGAACCGGGAGATACCGAGGGCATCGGAGATCTCGACCCGGGATCGGTCCTCGAGATAATGCGCCCTGGCCACCGCGGCCATCAGTGCGCGCTCGTGTTCCAGGCCCTTCGGCACCTCGCTCGTTTGAGCGCTGGAATCACGAAATTGTGACATATGTGATTCTGCCTTCCTCCGGCTCCGGCCGCTTTCCTATGCTCAAACGTACATCCAAGCATCACAGATGAGCGAAGTGAATCTTCAGGCGCGATCGAAGGAGACGTGTTGACGGTCAATGACGACATCCTGGCGGTGGCGCGCGAGCGCTTGCGGGCCGAGGCCGATGCCGTGACGGCGCTCATCGACACGATCGACGACACGCTCGTGACCGCCGCGTCGCTGATCCTCGCCGGTACGGGCAAGCTCTTCGTCGGCGGCTCGGGGACGTCCGGCACCGTGGCCCGTCGCATGGCGCACATCCTGTCCGTCACCGGCACTCCCGCACTGCCGTTCTCCCCGATGGACGGCCTTCACGGCGCGTCCGGAGCGATCACGGCCGACGACGTCGTCCTGCTCATCTCGAACGGCGGGGCCTCCGACGAGGTCGTGCAGCTCGCCCGCATCACCCGCGGTCGCGGTGCCCGTGTCATCGCGCTCACCCGGAGCCACACGACCCCTCTGGCACAGCTCGCCGACCACAGCGTGGCCGTCGCGGTGTCGCCCTCCGCCGACATCGGCGGCATCGTGGCCACCGGCATCACCATCGCCCAGTCCGCCTGGGGCGACGCGCTCGCCGAGGTGCTCATGCGCGGCCGCGGGTACACGTGGGCGGAGTTCATGACCACGCACCCCGCCGGTGCGGTCGGTCGCCTCGAGGACCTGCCGTCGGACCCGGCGCGCATCGTCATCCCCGCTCCCGGCGGAGGTGCGCGATGATCGACGTCGTCGCCGGAGTCGACAGCTCGACGCAGTCCTGCACCGTCGAGCTCAGGGACGCCACGACCGGGGCCCTCATCGGCACCGGCCGGGCGCCGCACCCGATCACCCACCCGCCCGTGAGCACGCAGGACCCCCAGGCATGGTGGGAGGCGCTCGTCCTCGCCATGGCCGCGGCGCGGGCCGACCACGACGTCCGCATCGTCGGCGTCGGCGTCGGAGCGCAGTGCCACGGGCTCGTCGTCTCCGGCGCCGACGGAGGCGTGCTGCGCCCTGCGCGCCTGTGGAACGACACGACCTCCGCCGGTCAGGCGGCCGCGCTGGTCCAGGCCCGCCCCGCGGCGTGGTGGGCCGAGCAGATCGGCGTCGTGCCGTCGGCGGCGCTCACCCTGCCCAAGCTCGTCCAGCTTGCGGAGACGGATGCCGAGACGTGGGACCGCACCCGTCACCTCGCCGTGCCGCACGACTGGCTGACCTTCCGCCTCACCGGCCGCCACGTCACGGACCGCTCCGACGCCTCGGGCACCGGCTACTACGCGGCCGCCGCAGGGCGGTGGCGCACCGACATCCTGGACGAGTTCGTAGGACCCCGCGACTGGGCGGCCCTGCTGCCCGAGGTCCTCGGACCCGACGAGGCCGCCGGCCGCATCCTCCCCGAGGCCGCCGCGGCGCTGGGAATCGATCCTGCGGCCGTCGTCAGCGCGGGCGGAGGCGACCAGCACCTCGCGGCGCAGGGCATCGGTCTCGGCTCCGGCGACATCGCCTACAGCCTCGGCACCTCCGGCGTGGTGTTCGCCACCACGCCCGACCCGGTCGTCGACCCCCGCGGAGCCGTCGACGGCGTCGCCAACGTCACCGGCGGGTACCTGCCGCTCGTCTGCACGCTCAACGCCACCAAGGTCACCGACACGATGGCGCGGCTGCTCGCCGTCGACCATGCCACGCTGACGGCCCTCGCCCTCGACGCGCCGCTCGCCCCCGACCGTCCCGTGCTCGCCGCCTACCTCGACGGGGAGCGCTCGCCGCGGCTCCCCGCCGCGCGGGGCATGCTCGCCGGACTCACCACCGCGACGAGCCGCGAGCAGCTCGCCCTCGCTGCCTTCGAGGGCGTCGTGCTCGGCCTGGTCCGCGGGGAGCGGGCCCTCGCCGACCTCGGCGTCCCGGTGACGGGGAACGCCATCGCCATCGGTGGCGGCGCGCGGTCGCT
>NZ_RBLT01000004.1:0-238 GCF_003989315.1 Microbacterium sp. HSID17254 | reverse complement strand
CAACTTTGAAGAATATGGTGGGATCGGGCTGAGAAGAGGGAAACTCTTGGAAGACATTGAAGTGAATGGAGGGCACGAGGAAGTGAGGGTGAACGGGGGGGAAAGTGAAAACACCGATAACCATGTTAACATCCAGTCTTCAAGCGATAAGTGCAAGAATATACAGTTCATCGGGGATATCATCTACAAGCGTATTCGGGAGCGGTCCGTCCTTAACGATGGTGTGTTTTTTTTTTTC